>NZ_JBPNYQ010000015.1:0-104586 GCF_051235485.1 Pseudoalteromonas nanhaiensis
GCTGGTTTAGCGCCAAATGAATCAGAGGTTAGATACCAAGATTCTAAAACTGTGGCCAAAATTAGTTGACCACTACAATTGAGAATTTACAAGAAACGGCGAAAAGAAACATTAAAATGATCAGGGAAGACCAAAGTACTTTTAAAAATGGAAAATTACATGGCTTTTGGATTCAACAGTTAGCTAATGCTCAATTAAGTTTAGACAATTTAAAATAGATTTATACAAAGAATATAACCAAACTTAGTCCATGATAATTCTTCTTTTAATCTTTTAGCGTCTTTAATTACTAAACTCCAAACAAGGCTTATGCAACCTTATACTCCTGGTTACAACCCCTTCTAAGCAAAAATCATCCTCTGGTGAGACATATACGGGCTTGAACTCATCAGAGGCTGATAGCAGCAACCGATTGTCTTTATCGATGATCTTACATACAAAGCAGCCGTTGTAACTTGCAACAACAATATCACCGGTACTGGCATCAACGGCCCTATCAACTAACAGTAAGTCACCATCATAAATCCCTACTCCCTGCATAGACTGCCCTGAGGCAATTCCAATAAAGGTAACATCAGGATGCTTTATTAAAAGCTGATCAAGCGAAAGACCTAATTCTTTGCATTGAGCTGCTGGAGATTCAAAACCTGTAATACCAGCTTCAATATAGATTGGAATAACGAACATAAAAACAAAAAACCAAACACTGTACACTGTACACTGTACACTGTACACATATACAGTATGGTGAAAAATTTAACTGTCTGAAAGTGGATTTTGAAGTCGCTTGAACTTAGGCTTACACAATTAGATTTTCTAATATGTTGTTTAGGAAGGGCTTTATAAAAACGCTGAGAATTGCATTTGTAATAAGCACTTTAACCGCTTGATTTTACAAAAGTATAAAAATGAGAAAAATGCACTTTTGCCTGTATAAAAAACAGTGTTTAATTTTTAATATTACATAATTTCAATAGGTTAACTTAATTTTTAAGAAAGTCATAGGGTGTCAGGGGTCGCAGGTTCAAATCCTGCTATGCCGACCATTTTTTCTACACCCCAAACTCCCGCTCTATTATTTATCCCTCTGTGCTTTAAACTCCTTAAAAATACTGTTCACATTCACTTTTGCGCCTAGCTTTGCAGCGATTAAAAACAGGCCTGCTAGTTTTCTGTGTACGAATAAGGCATCTACGGGTGGTGCGTGCCAATGCTCTGAAGCGGTGCTCATTTTTAGGCCGAGCTCTTTGATTCGTTTTGGTAAGTCGCTATTTGCAAAGTCATACTCACCTTGGTGACGCAGTGGCTCGCAGGCAAGGAGAAATATATCAACGACATTATCTATATATTCTTGCGCAAGCCCTTGTTGAAAATAGCCAATTTGCTGTGCTGCTGTTGCAACACCTGCTCTGTCGTTACTAATCGCGGCAGATAATAACTGTAAGTAACCAGCACTAATATGCTGAGGTAGTTCGCGGGTGGCGCCAAAGTCTAAAAGTACTAAGCGTTGATTGTCGACTTGATATTGATAGTTGGCAAAGTTTGGATCTGTTTGAACTAATTTAAAGCTAAATAGCTCCTGTAAAAACAAGCTTACTAACTGCTGAGCAGCTTTATTACGTAGCGCTTGCTCTGTGTTTACCAGTTCATCGAGCTCTTGTCCTTCAACAAAACTCATGACTAAAACTTGAGAAGAACTAAGCGAATCTACCACAGTTGGAATAAGGTAATTGTCGTCACCCTTTAAACACTCGCTGTAGCGTTTTAAATAATTTGCTTCTAATTCGTAGTCAGCTTCGTTTATAAGCTGTTGTTTTGCTTCATCGATAAGAGGCTGTATTTCTACCTCTTTGGGTAATAAGCCACTGAGCTTCAGAAGGTAAGCTAAGTTATCAACATCACTAGCAATGCCTTTTGCAATACCTGGGTATTGCACTTTAACTGCTAACTTTTCGCCCGATTCTCGATAAGCAATATGCACTTGCCCTATTGATGCCGCAGCAAATGGTCTGAGTTCAAAATGCGATAATTGCTCTAACCACGCATCACCCCAATGCTCACGCATTACTTTAACTAGCTGCTTTTGCGGCATAGGTGTCGCTTCTGAACGCAGCCTTGCTAAAATTGCAGATAGCTCAGGAGTAAGTAATTCGCCACTATCCATGGATAACAGCTGGCCCAATTTCATTGCGGCACCACGCAGGTTTGCAAGCTGTTCGGCAAAGCGCTGAATATTTTTGGGCTGTAACAGTAACTCTTGTCGTGATGTTTGCTTGCCCGTCGCCCATGCTTTTGTGCCTTCAAACAACATATTACCCGCCACTTTACTAGCTAAAGAGCCAAGCCGAACAGCGCGTGAAAACCGTGATGTTGGCACAGACTTTTGTTTATTACTCATAATGTTTCACACTATTAACTTAATGCTTTGAATACGTTGATTGCTCGGTTTTAGATCCACTTTAGCTTTTACAATCTTTTGCCCATTAGCATAAAACTAAAAAAGCCGCATGGTTTCCCGATGCGGCTATTTATTTAGATTAACAACTTAATAAATCGTTTTATTGAGTGTTACTGCTTACCAGACATCAACTGTTCCATCAGTTGGCTAAAGTCAAAGCTCGCTGCTTTTTGCAGTGGTGGATATTCAGTCAATGACTTAATGTGTTCACCAAGTAGATGTTGCACAGGCTCATTTAGCCATTGCTTAGCTTGCACAATGTCTGAACGGTCTGTTAAGCCATCAAAGCTTTCAAATGGGTCCATACGTAAGTTATAGATGATCGGGAACTTTTGCTTTTCGTACTGAGCGTAATAGTTTTCGCTTGTTTCGAAATGAAGCTTCCACTGTTTGTAACGTACGGCTTTAATGCTTGATTCGTAATAATACAGAAAACTATCACGCGCACTTTCGTCTGTTTTACCTAACCAGTAATCTAAGTTGTTTACGCCATCAATCGGTTGCTTGTGTTCTTTAAGCGCTTTTTTCACGATATTTGGTTCACCCGCTGCTGCTGCAAGGGTTGTGTAAATATCCATGTGCGATTGAATACCCGTTAGTATCGTATTTGCAGGGACTTTACCTGGCCAACGAACAATCATAGGAACGCGTACGCCGCCTTCGTAAGTTGTCATCTTTTCACCACGGAAAGGTGTTGTACCGCCGTGTAATCGAGCGCTGTGCTCAGGACCATTATCTGTTGAGTAAATAACGATAGTGTTATCAAGTACACCCATATCATCTAGCGCAGCCATTAACTCACCCACTTGCTGGTCATGTTCAATTAGGCCACTGCCGTATAAATCATGCTCTGTGGTGTACTCTTCAGCTAAATAACGACTTTCGTCACTTAAACGCGTATACATGTGCATACGACTTGGGTTAAACCAAACAAAGAAAGGTTTATCAGCTTTTTTTGCACGCTTGATAAAATCTAGGCTCGCAGCCATAAACTCTTTATCTACGTTTTTCATACGTTCGCGAGAAAGCTGGCCGGTATCTTCAATTTTTTGTTTACCTACTTTACCAAAACGTGGATCAACCGTTTTATCATCTACATTAGTTGCGTAAGTATGTAAAACACCTCGCGTACCATACTTTTTGAAAAATTCAGGGTCTTTTGGATAATCACGTTGCTCGAATTCTTCTTGCGTATTTAAGTGATATAAGTTTCCAAAAATTCATCAAAACCATGAACGGTTGGTAAGTGCTCGTTGCGATCACCTAAGTGGTTTTTACCAAATTGACCGGTAGCGTAACCTTGCTCTTTAAGAACTTCAGCAAGGGTATAAGAGCCCGCTTTTAAACCAAGCTCTGCGCCTGGTCTGCCAACAGTTGTCATGCCACTACGGATTGGGTACTGGCCGGTAATAAGGGCAGCGCGACCAGCAGTACATGATGGTTGTGCATAGTGATCGGTAAACATTGCACCTTCATGGGCAAGTTTATCAATATTTGGGGTTTTATAACCCATTGTACCTAGGCCATATGCACTGACGTTTTGCCAGCCTACATCATCGGGGAATATTATGAGGATATTGGGCTTATCTTTAGCAAAAGCGACAGAGCTTGCTAAATACAAAGCAGCAGATGCTACGGCGAGTAGTTTTTTCATAACAGCAGTCCTTCGTGTATTGTAATAAAATACTATGTGATTTAGTTTTAAAACTGATAGTACCTATTTTTAGTTTACTAAACATACTGCTTACCGCAATTAATTATTATCAAAAAATAAAAAAAACCGCATGGTTTCCCAATGCGGTTTCATAAAATGACTAAAAATTAAGCCTATTTAATTACTTCTAAGCCACCCATGTATGGACGTAATACTTTTGGCACGATGACCGAGCCGTCAGCTTGTTGGTAGTTTTCTAAGATTGCTACAAGGGTACGACCAACCGCTAAACCTGAACCGTTTAGTGTGTGAAGTAGCTCAGGTTTTTTCTCGCCTTGACGACGGAAACGCGCTTGCATACGACGTGCTTGGAAATCAACCATGTTTGAACATGATGAGATTTCACGATAGGTGTTTTGTGCAGGTAACCAAACTTCTAAATCGTAAGTTTTTGCTGCACCAAAGCCCATATCACCTGTACATAAAATCACTTTACGGTATGGCAGCTCTAATGCTTGTAAGATTTGTTCAGCGTGACCTGTTAGTTCTTCTAGTGCTTGCATTGAATCTTCAGGTTTTACTAGTTGTACTAATTCAACTTTGTCGAACTGGTGCTGACGAATAAGACCACGGGTATCACGGCCATAGCTACCCGCTTCACTACGGAAACATGGTGTATGTGCTGTTAAACGAATTGGTAAGTCGCTTTCGTCGTAAATTTCGTCACGAGCACTGTTAGTAAGCGGCACTTCCGCTGTAGGAATTAAGCTGAAACCTGGTTGTTGCTGACCGTCGTCATCAACTAAACCTAATGTGTGGAATAAGTCACCAGCAAACTTAGGTAATTGACTTGTGCCGTATAAGCTTGCGCTATTTACTAGGTAAGGCACATACATTTCTGTATAGCCATTTTGCTCTGTGTGCGTATCAAGCATAAACTGCGTAAGAGCACGATGCATACGTGCAACTTGACCGCGCATAACGGTAAAACGTGCACCACTGATCTTAACGCCCATTTCAAAGTCTAGGCCGTTAACATCTTGACCAACATCAACGTGATCTTTTACTTCAAAGTCGTATGACTTAGGCGTACCCCATGTTGAAATCTCAACGTTTTGATCTTCGTCTTCACCAACAGGTACTGATTCATCAGGTAAGTTTGGAATAGCAAGTGCAATTTGCTTAAGCTCTTCTAACACTGCATCTTGCTCTGCTTTAACGCTGTCTAGTTGGTCGCCAAGATTACTAACTGAATCAAGCAGCTGTTGTGCTTTTTCGTGCTCGCCTTTCGCTTTTGCTTGGCCGATAGCTTTGGAACTTGCATTACGCTCGCTTTGAAGTTCTTGCGTTTTTACTTGTAATGTTTTGCGTTTTTCTTCAAGAGCAGTCACTGCTGCAATATCAAGCTCGAAACCACGCGTTGCTAAACGTGCAGCCGCTTGTTCAATATCTTGACGTAAATATTTAGAATCTAACATGTTCGATTTTTAACCTTTTTGCATTACCAGCTGAAGGCCCAGCCAAGCCATAAATATACACACCACCACGTTTAAGGTGATATTGAGGGCCATTTTAAAAAAGTGACCTTGTTGCAATAGCAACAACGAATCCATTGAGAATGTTGAAAAGGTGGTCAATGCACCTAAAAAGCCAATACCAATTAAGGTTTTAGCTGGGCTAACAGCGATTATTTCTTTTTCAATCAAGCCGTACAAAATGCCCATTAACAATGAACCAAGAATATTAACTGTCAACGTGCCAAAAGGGAATCCCCTACCCAGCAGTTTTAGCATGGTTTCGCTAAGAAAATAGCGTAAACATGCTCCTGATGCACCACCTAGCGCAATCATCATGTAAAGTTTCAAACTATTCATAACGTTTAATATCACTTTGCTCGTTGCGCTGAGTTAAGTAGTCCAGCTTTTGTTTGATTTTTTGTTCAAGTCCACGTTCGGTTGGGAAGTAATACTGGCGATCATTAATTGCTTCTGGGAAGTACTTTTCGCCAGCCGCAAATGCACCTTCTTCATTGTGAGCATAACGATATTCAGCGCCATAACCTAAATCTTTCATTAAACTTGTTGGTGCATTGCGTAAATGCTCTGGCACAGGATAACTCGGCTCATTTTTAGCATCTTGTAGCGCTTGGTTAAACGCCATATACACAGCGTTACTTTTCGGTGCACTTGCTAAGTAAATAGTGGCTTGTGCAATAGCGCGCTCACCTTCACTTGGGCCAACACGTTGAAAAATATCCCACGCATTGAGTGCAACTTCCATTGCTCGCGGGTCAGCATTGCCAATATCTTCTGTGGCAATCGCTAATAAACGCCTAGCCACATAAAGTGGGTCGCCGCCACCGGCTAAAATACGGCAGTACCAATATAAGGCGCCATCAGGTGAACTTCCTCGTACTGACTTATGAAACGCTGAAATCAAGTCGTAAAACTCATCACCGCCTTTGTCGTATTTGGCTAAGTGAGTTGGCAGTACTTGGCTTAAAACATGTTGATCAACAAGATATTTACCCTGCTGCTCCGTGGTTAAATCAACCGCTTGTTCTAACAAGTTAAGTACTTTTCGCGCATCGCCATCACTTGCTTGGCAAAGCGCCTGTTTGGCGTTATCGGCAATTTCAATGTGTTTTTGGCTAAGCTCTACGTCTTCACGCAAGGCGCGCTCAATCACGGTAAATAAATCGGTTTGCTCAAGCGCTTTTAAAACATACACACGGGCACGAGACAATATCGCGTTATTGAGTGCAAATGATGGGTTTTCGGTGGTTGCGCCAACAAAAATAAAGGTGCCATCTTCGATATGTGGTAAGAATGCATCTTGCTGAGATTTATTAAAGCGGTGCACTTCGTCTACAAATAATAAAGTGCGTTGTCCTCGCCCAGCAAGGTTTGCTTTCGCTTCGCTTACTGCCTCACGAATATCCTTCACGCCTGCTGTAACAGCCGACATTTGAATAAGGCTTGCATCGGCATGGTTAGCAATAATTTGCGCTAAGGTAGTTTTACCAACGCCAGGCGGCCCCCACAAAATAAGGCTGTGGCATCGTCCAGCAAGAATCGCTTGGTAAAGAGGTTTGTCGGGGCTCAATAGGTGCTGCTGACCTATATAGTCATTCAGTGTTTCTGGTCGCATGCGCGCCGCGAGTGGGCGCACATCAGGGCCAAAATTAAATCCGAGGTTACTCAAGCCTTAATCACCTTGGCTTTGGTCGTCAACTTCCACGCCCTCAGGAATGGTAAATTCAAATGTTTGAGCTGCAAGCGCTTCGTTTACTTTGGCATCTTTAAAGGTAAATAAAGATTGCTGACCAGAGGTGTCTAATACAGTTAGTGATGCAAGACCTTGCTCTTTAGCATTAAAGGTAATATCTAACTTTTCAACTTGGCTCTCAACGCCTTTGTTCGGCGTGACACTAAAGCCTGCCTCTGTTGCCACAACTTGGTACTTTGCCCATTGCTCAGGATCTTTTGAGGTCAACAATACAAACGGTGTTGAATCAATTAGGCTGTGGGTATTCATAATGGTTACTTGTTCAGCAAAGCTGTCGAAGTAATAAGTTTTGTCGCCATTTGATACAAACAAGGTGTCATCTGGGCTTTGTTGTTGCCAGCGGATCATCATAGGCTGCTGAAGGGCAATGTTCCCCTCTCCTTGCATGATAGCTTCACCTTGAGAATCGGTCACTTGTTGCGAAAACTGTGCTTTAAAACTTTTAATCGCAGCCAGTTGTTGTTGCAACGCTTCGCTGTCGTCTGCAAAACTTTGACCGCTTAATAAACAGCCCATAATTAGGGCTAGGTATTTAATTTTTTTCATTAATTTGCTCCACCATTTGGCACTAAGACTTCGCGGGCACCGTTATGACCCGGTGCGCTAACAATGCCTGATGTTTCCATTTGTTCAACTAAGCGAGCTGCGCGGTTATAACCTACGCGAAGCTTACGCTGCACACTCGACACCGACACTTTACCGGTTTCAATTACAAATGATACTGCTTCATCGTAAAGCGGATCTGACTCTTCATCACCGTCTTCACTGGTTTCTCCAGGTAGTAAAATTTCTTCTGTGGCATCACCACTTAAAATTTCATCTATATAATTTGGTTTACCACGTTTTTTCCAATCATCTACAACCGCGTGAACTTCGTGGTCGTCTACAAACGCGCCATGTACACGCACTGGCACACTGGTACCCGGCGGTAAGTAAAGCATGTCACCCATACCCAGTAAGTTTTCGGCACCTTGCTGATCTAAAATGGTACGCGAGTCAATTTTACTTGAAACTTGGAACGCCATACGCGTTGGAATATTCGCTTTAATTAAACCTGTAATAACGTCAACCGATGGGCGCTGTGTTGCTAGCACTAAATGAATACCTGCAGCACGAGCTTTTTGTGCAATACGAGCAATCAGCTCTTCCACTTTTTTACCCACGATCATCATCATGTCGGCAAATTCGTCTATCACCACCACAATACTTGGCAATTTACCAAGCTCTTCAGGGCCATCGGCCATGCCATCTGTGTCTTTAAAAAGTGGGTCTAAAATAGGGTGACCCGCTTCTTTCGCATCAAGCACTTTTTGGTTGTAACCTTTTAAGTTACGCACCCCAAGCGCCGACATTAGCTTATAACGACGTTCCATTTCACCTACACACCAACGCAATGCATTGGCTGCTTCTTTCATGTCGGTAACAACTTCACATAATAAATGTGGGATGCCTTCGTACACCGAAAGTTCAAGCATTTTCGGGTCAATCATGATCATACGAACATCATCAGGGCCCGATTTGTACAGTAAGCTTAATATCATTACATTAACGCCCACTGACTTACCTGAACCTGTGGTACCTGCAACGAGTAAATGCGGCATTTTGCCAAGGTCAGCACATACTGGCTCACCAGCAATGTCTTTGCCTAACACCATGGTGAGTGGTGATGGGTTTGATTCAAATTTAGGTGCGTTAATAACTTCACTTAGACGCACGATTTCACGGTGTTTGTTAGGTAGCTCTAAACCAACATAGGTTTTACCCGGAATAACCTCTACAACACGAACACTCACAGCAGACAGTGAACGCGCTAAATCTTTAGCAAGGCCAGTGATTTTAGCTACTTTAATACCCGGCGCTAAATCAAGCTCAAAACGCGTTACTACCGGACCTGGGTACACACCCACAACTGCAGCTTGAATGTTAAAATCAAGTAATTTGGTTTCAACTAGACGCGAAATACCATCAAGCTCTTCTTGCGATAATGGGTTTTTCGCTTTATCTGGGCGGTCTAATAAATCAAGTGATGGTAACGGGTTTGTAGGCGGCTGCTCATCTAGTAAGGCTTCAAACTTTTCTTTTGCCGTTGGCGGTGGCTGGTACGCAGGTTTTGCATTAGGCATTGGGCGCGCAGGCGACACAACCGTTGTTACAGGTTTTTCTGGCTCAACGACCGGGCTTTGATCAAGCGCATTAAGTGCCGATACAGTATCGAATGATTCGTCATCAAGCGCACTAAAGCCAATTTCTTGGTCAAGAATATCGTCAAGCTCATCAAAACCTTCAAATTCATCATCACTATTGCTTGGCTGTTTTTTCTGTGTTTGTGATGGCTTTGTTGCTGGCTCGTCTATGTCATCGAAACCTATAGCTGGGTTGCTATCTTGCTGTTCAAAGTTAGCGTCAGGCTCGGCTGACGTTGGTTTAACCGCTTCTCTTTCGCGATTTAACCATGCAGAAAACTGCGCGCGTAAGAAGTAGAATATTTTCATCACCCACTTACCAACAAAGTCAACAAACTGAACCCAAGAAACTCCAGTTAGTAGCGTTAGGCCGGCAAAAAAGAAACACAACAATAAAATAGAGGTGCCAGTGAAATTAAAAGTTGGCATCATGGCTGTGGCAATCACATCACCTACTACCCCGCCCGATGAAAAATTATATATGTCATCAAAATTGATGCTACTAATTGCCGTGGCTGAGGTAATGAATAATGCAAAGCCAATGACTCTTAGAGCAAGCGTGGTGTAGTCAAGCTGTAAAATACGATGAGGTTGTTTAAACAGTAAATAGCCAAACAGCTGAATGGCTACCGGCACAAGATAAGCTAGCCAGCCAAAACTAAGCAAAAGGATATCCGCAATCCATGCACCTGCGGTGCCGGTAATATTCTTAACATTAACAAATTCACCGGTTTGCGACCAAGAAGGATCGGCTGGATCAAAACTGATTAATGCACATAAAATAAATACTGCTGCAAAGGTACTAATAATTAGCCCCGTTTCTAACAGTCTTTGAACACCATTTAGGCGCATAGCTCCCTATTCCTTATTACTCTTTACTCATCGATTAGCAGTGAAATACCTTAGCAGGAAATGCCGTTTGATGCACTTTATCTTAACCTTGATGGACTGATAATGAACAAGTTTTTGTTACTCAATGTGTATTTTAACAGTTTAGGCAATATATGGGCGAATAATGACCCCTTGCTCACCTTTTACTTCTTCCATTACCACATAGGTCCGGCTTTCACTGACATTAGGTAGTTTTAGTAGAATATCCCCTAAAACATTTCGATATTCCGACATGTCGTTTACCCGCGTTTTTAATAGAAAGTCGAAATTACCTGATACTAAATGGCATTCAATAATTTCATCGTGCTTTTTAACTGCAGCGTTAAATTCTTCAAATACATCGGGTGATGTTTTAGTGATAGTCACTTCTACATAAACCGACAAACCTTGCCCGAGTTTTGCTGGATCTACCACGGCTTTATAACCGAGTATGTACCCTTCCCTTTCGAGCTTTTTTACCCGCTCTAAACAGGGTGTTGCACTTAGGCCTACACGCCTTGCCAGCTCTACGTTAGAGATCCGACCATCGAGCTGTAATTCCATTAAAATTTTACGGTCAATTCGGTCGAGTAATTGGTGCATAAGACAAACCAGAGTTTTAAACTGTTAAAATTAATTTTTTAGATTATATCACTAGAATATAACTTAAAAAAGGTGAGACACACTGGCATGTCATGAATATAATAGTCAAAAATTTTATCCCGTTCTATTAAGGCGAAAAACTATGATTATTGGTGTACCTAAAGAAATTAAAAACCATGAATACCGTGTAGGTATGGTTCCTGCGAGTGTTCGTGAACTAGTAAACCATGGCCACCAAGTGTTTGTTGAAACTGATGCAGGTATGGGCATTGGCTTCACTAACGAAGATTATGTTGCAGCTGGTGCTGAAATTTTACCAACCGCTGCTGACGTTTTTGCTAAAGCTGAAATGATCGTTAAAGTAAAAGAGCCTCAAGCTGTTGAGCGTGCAATGTTACGCGAAGACCAAATTCTATTTACTTACCTTCACTTAGCACCGGATCTTCCACAAACTGAAGACCTAGTTAAAAGCGGCGCAATCTGTATCGCTTACGAAACTGTAACTGACGCTCGTGGCGGTTTACCTCTTCTTGCTCCTATGAGTGAAGTTGCTGGTCGTATGTCTATCCAAGCTGGTGCACAAGCGCTTGAAAAATCAAACCACGGCCGTGGTATGTTACTGGGTGGTGTACCTGGTGTTGAGCCAGCAAAAGTTGTTGTTATCGGTGGCGGCATGGTTGGTCGTAGCGCAGCGCAAATGGCAGTTGGCCTAGGTGCTGATGTTGTTGTTCTTGACCGTAACATCGACGTATTACGTGCATTAGACGCACAGTTCGGTAACAAAGTTAAAGCTATTTACTCTACTGCTGATGCGTTAGAAAAACACGTACTAGAAGCTGACCTTGTGATCGGTGGCGTACTAATCCCAGGTGCAGCAGCGCCTAAACTAGTTACAGCTGAGCACATCAAAGCAATGAAGCCTGGTTCTGCTATCGTTGATGTTGCAATCGACCAAGGTGGTTGTATCGCTACTTCTAAAGCAACAACTCACGCAGATCCTACTTACATCGTTGATGACGTTGTTCACTACTGTGTTGCTAACATGCCAGGTGCTGTACCACGTACTTCTACGTTTGCACTTAACAACGCAACATTACCGTATATCATCAACCTTGCTAACAAAGGCTATAAGAAGGCGCTTCTTGATGATGCACATTTCTTAAAAGGCTTAAACGTGATCAAAGGCCAAGTTACTTATAAAGAAGTAGCTGAAGCTTTCAACATGGAATATGTTGACCCACGTACAGCGGTTGAAAATGCTTAATTAGCATTGTGCTCGAAACAAAAAAAGCAGCGAAATCGCTGCTTTTTTTATGCCTGTTTGCAAATAAATCAGTTTATCTGCAAACAATGATATTGCTGATTAACGACGCTTAGTTTGTTTAGCGCGTTGATTGTGCTTTTTAACCGCCTTACGGATTTGGTTAATTTTAGCACGCTTGTCTTTACGTTTTTCAGGAATAGCCGACAACTTAGTTTGTGTTTCGCGACCTAACTGTACAGTTTTACGTAAATAGTTAACGGTATCTAAATCAAGCTCAGCCCAACCACCTTGTGGTAAACGCTTATCAAGCTCTAACTTACCGTAACGAATACGAATAAGACGAGAAACTTCTACATCTTGCGATTGCCATAAACGACGTACTTCGCGGTTACGTCCCTCAGTCAACGTAACATTAAACCAACGGTTGATACCTTCACCACCCATAGGTTTAATATTTAAAAATTTTGCTGGACCATCTTCAAGCTCAACACCTTTTGTTAAAGTGCGTAGCGTTTCGTTAGTCACTTCCCCAAACACTCGCGCTGAGTATTCACGCTCAACTTCGTAACTTGGATGCATTAAACGGTTAGCAAGTTCACCATCGTTAGTAAAAAGCATTAAACCTGCAGTGTTGATATCTAATCGACCTACCGCAATCCAACGTTCGCCATCAACGCGTGGTAAACGATCAAATACCGTACGACGGCCTTCAGGGTCTTTACGTGTACATAACTCGCCTTCTGGTTTGTTATACATAAGTACACGACAAATACGCTCAGCTTTGTCTTCAATTTTCACAACGTGACCATCAACACGGATTACATCGCTTGCCTCTACACGGTCACCTAAACGGGCAACTTTACCGTTAACACTTACGCGGTTGGCATCAATGTATTTTTCCATTTCACGACGTGAACCCACACCAGCACGGGCTAATACTTTTTGTAACTTTTCAGTTTCTAAATTACTCATTCAGATAGTTCTCTCACAGAAGGATCGCTCAATAACTGGTTGATTTTACTTTCCTGAAGCTCAGGCAGTGGTGGTAATTCATCTAAACCAGCTAATGAAAAATAGTCTAAAAAAGCAGCAGTGGTGGCGTACAAGGCAGGACGCCCCGGCACTTCTTTGTGGCCAACAACTCTTATCCACTCTCTTTCTAATAATGTTTTAATTATCCCTGAGCCAACTGTAACCCCCCGTACTTGTTCAATCTCACCACGGGTTATGGGTTGTCTATAGGCAATCAAGGATAAAGTTTCTAATAGTGCTCTTGAGTATTTCGGTGCTCGCTCTTGCCATAAGTTTGCAAGCCAAGGTGCTAAACTTGCACATGCTTGAAACCGATAACCGCTGCCAACGGCAACAAGCTTAATGCCTCGAGTTTGATAATGCGTTTGAATTTGGTCAATTGCATTATTTATGCGTGGCATAGATACGCTTAAATCAGCTAATACTGTATCTTTTAAATGACGCTTAGACACGGGCTTCCCGGCAACAAAAATCGCGGCTTCTATGATTTCGACTAATTGTTCATCACTGATACGTTTTGCGGCCATTGCTACTAAAGGTCATTTTTACTCACTAACGCTCTATTATGACAGAAGTCGACCAAGGTTGGAAAAATTATTATAAAAAAGCCAGCGTAAAACACTGGCTTTATGGGTATTTAATAGCTGCTTTATAAAATTAGCTCTTGTTAAGCATCTCTAACGCGTCGTCTTCGGCAACTTCACTGCCATATTTATTAATGTAACTAATAAACTCATTGCGGCTTACACGTTTATCTTTGTTGCTATCCATATAGCCAAAGTGATTTGCAATGTCGTCGTCATCCGCTTCTTCAATAGAAATATAGCCATTTTTATCGTTATCTAACGATTTAAAGTCATTTTCGATTGGGTCAAATTTAGCGATTTCAGCTTTAAATGCTGATTCAGATACCTCACTATCAGTTGCAACCTTGCCTGTATTTAACCGCATGTAAGCATTAAATTCAGTACGGCTGATTTGCTCATCCATATTGGTATCGATATTTGAAAAGTGCTCCCAAATAGCATCGTCGTCAGCTTCTACTTTAGAGATATAACCGTCGTTGTCATTATCTAGGCTGCCAAAATCGCTGTCGATTTTTGCTAAAGAGTTACTCGCAGAACAGGCTGATAGGCTTAATGCTGCTAAAATTGTTGATGCTAAAGTTAACTTTTTCATAAGACATTTCCTTGTAGTCGATTAGATTCACTTCAACTGTTACAAGTTGAATGCCAAAATGCCTTATTAGCTAAAATCAAGCACTTACAACCTAGTTAAGTTAAGGTAAAGCCTATGATTTAGCAAGCTTTTCATTAATTACTGTAATTTTTTCATAAAAAAAGCGCTCTAAAAAGCGCTTTTTCAATCTAACTGTAATGTTGCTATTAGATAGCTGCGTTTTGGTAACGCTTGACGAAATCTGTTACTGCTTCGCCATTACATTTTAAAGTATTTAAGTTACCAATTTTTTCACGCACAGGTGTTAAACCTTTTTTAAGTGCAGTGATACAAAGTTGAGTCTCTTTTTGCTCATTTTTAGCAAACACTTCAACAGCTGCCTTTGTTGCAGCTTCTTGTGATTGTGCTTTTTTAGCAATTTCACGGATGTCAGTACCGTTACATAAAATGCTCTTTGAAAAACGTGACATTGAAATGCCATGCTTTGCTGCTTCTTTACGTGCAGCGGTAAACCCTTCGTTCGCACTTAAGCTACATAACTTTGATTCAATACGGTTATCAGCTGAAAAGTAGTGCGGGTTGCTTGCTAATGAGCCAAATGAGATACATGCAAGAGAAAGCATCACTAATTGTTTTTTCATGGTTTACCTTTAAATAGTACATAATATGAACGGGTGATTTGCGCGCATTATATAACCAAAAATAAGTAGATCAACTGAATTATTTATTTAATTTAATTATTAATACTGAGTTAACAATGTTTTTAAAATAAGCAGCAATTGATCAACATTTATTCAATTTGATTTTCGTAATTTGCTCATGAATAAGCCCTATTTTGATGGTAGAATTGCGCTAAACGAATAAACAAAAATTCAGATAGGTAATCCATGAAGGTAATCTCATTTAACATTAACGGCCTGCGCGCCCGTTTACACCAGTTGCAAGCGGTGATTGATAAACATCAACCAGACATCATTGGCTTACAAGAAATCAAAGTGCATGATGAAGCCTTCCCGCTTGAGGATGTACAAAAAATGGGTTATCACGTTTATTTCCATGGTCAAAAAGCGCATTACGGCGTGGCAATGCTATGTAAGCAAGAACCTAAATCGGTTGTAAAAGGTTTTGCAACCGATACAGATGAATCACAACGTCGTATGATCAGCGTAACAGTGACTCAAGAAAATGGTCGCGATCTTACTGTAATGAATGGCTATTTCCCACAAGGCGATAATATTGCCCATGAAACCAAGTTCCCATATAAGCGTCAATTCTATAAAGATCTAATGACCCACTTAGAAGATAATCACACACCAGAGCAAGATGTTATTGTGATGGGCGACATTAATATTTCACCAACCGATCTCGACATTGGTATTGGAGAGCCTAACCGTAAGCGCTGGTTAAAAACGGGTAAATGTTCTTTTCAACCAGAAGAGCGTGAATGGCTAAGCACGTTATTAAACTGGGGCTTTAAAGATACCTTCCGTGAACTATACCCAGAAAAAACCGAACAATATTCGTGGTTTGATTACCGCTCAAAAGGTTTTGATGACAATCGCGGTTTACGTATTGATGTGATTTTAGCAACCCCAGCGCTTGCTGAGCGTTGTGTTGAGTCAGGTATCGATTACGAATTACGTGGTATCGAAAAACCATCTGATCATGCGCCAATTTGGTCAACATTTAACGCATGATAGAGACGATGCAATGGCAGCTCCCTTTGTGGAGCTGTGTGGCTTTAGTACTTTGGCTAAGCTTTGATAAGCAAAGCGCATCCCAATTATTGGCAACACCAATAAGACAAGTGGGTGTGCTCGCGTGTGCTTTAGTACTTGCAATATTATGGCGCATTAAAGCGGGAATATTGCCGGGCCTCGAATTGCATATATTAGGGGTCACCGCAGTGACCCTGATTTTAGGTTGGCGACTGGCTATTTTTGCAAGCAGCCTTGCAAGTCTACTGCTGGTGTTAGTCGCTCAGTTACCACTGCCCTTATTACCGGTGCATTTACTGTTTACGGCATTTATACCTATCACGCTGAGTTACTTGTGTTTTGTACTTTGCTATAGCTATTTACCAAGACACTTTTTTATTTATATCTTTTTATGCGCATTTTTAACCGCGGCTGTTATCGCTTGTATCAAAATACTTACCAGTGGTGTGTTTTATTACTTATTGGGTGATTACAGTTTTATTGAGATTTCAGAAAACTATCTCATTCTATGTGCCATAATTTGGTTTCCTGAAGCAATGCTCAATGGCATGGCTATTACCTTGTTGATCACCTATCGCCCGCACTGGGTTAAAACCTTTTATGATAAGGACTATTTAGACTCATGAGTCTTCACTATCACTGCCCGCTTTGCAAACTTGAACTTACGCTAACCGATAAAACTTACCGCTGTGACAACAACCATAGTTTTGATATCGCCAAAGAGGGTTATGTCAATTTACTACCCGTGCAAAATAAAAAGTCGAAACAACCGGGTGATAACCTTGAAATGGTGCAAGCACGCCGAGCTTTTTTAAGTGCGGGGCACTACCTTTTTTTACAGCAAGCTTTAGCTGAGTTAGTGGCATCACTTAAACCAAATACAGTAATTGATTTAGGATGTGGCGAAGGCTTTTATACCCAAGCAATAGCAGCGCAATCGAGTGCCGAAGTATATGGTGTTGATATTTCGAAGCCGGCGGTAAAATACGCGGCTAAGCGTTATGAAAATGCAAATTTTAGTGTTGCCTCGATTAGCCAAGCCCCTTTTGCTGACGCATCTGCCGATGTGCTTGTCAGTGTGTTTGCCCCCTTATTTGCACAAGAACTTGCTCGACTTGCCAAATCGCAAGGCAGTCTAATTGTCGCAAGCCCAGGACCTTGGCATCTTAAAGAATTAAAAGCGTTTATTTATACGGATGTAAAACCACATACAGAGATAGAGCCACCAGCAGGGTTTAGTAAAGAGTCAATAAACTTACTAGAGCAACAGGTGCTATTGCCTGTTGATGAGATTAAACATTTAATTATGATGACACCGTTTGCTTGGAAGTTTCGCCCAGAGCATTGGCAGCAGATAGAGCAACAAGGCCCACAAAAAGTAACGTTATCGTTTTATGTGAGCCAGTTTATTCGTGATTAAAAGTGTTCTTTTGTGAACGCTTTATCCATCTTTTCGAACATATCTTTTAAAAGTTGAGCTAAATCTGTGTAGCATGGTTTTTCAGTTGTGAGTTGTGACTGATAGCCATGCGCCTTCATTTTACTATGCAGCTCGGTATACCAACTTAACATGGCTGGTTCTAAGCGGGTTTGAGCGCGACGACCTAACCACAGTAAGCCTTGAAAAGGTAACGACAGAAAAAATAAAGCGATAGTGATAGCTTGAGGGAAGTAATCACTACCTAAATAGTTTACTTGCATGAACACTGTGAACATAGCCAGAATAGGCATGACTGTGATCGCCAAGTCAGTGGCTTTGATCACTCTGAATTCAGCAAACATTGGAGCTAGCTCTTGTCGCATTGGCCACTTTTTCGCGTACTGACGACCTGTTTGCACTTGTGACATGACACCTTTTTGCATCATCACTCCTCGGGTTTTCATACTGTTTCACAACTGAGTGTAACACACTCCCGGATACAATCCCTGCAAAACCTGTCCTCGTTTTTATAACAATTTATGTCATTGACACTAACGTTAATAGTCTAAATGAGATAAAATGTTATCGGCTTAAGTCAACGAGACTTTAGTATAATTACAGCCCACCTTTGTTAAGTGTAGCAACAAAATACTTATTTACTATACTGGCAAAGAATTCTAATTATCAAGCCTTAATATACACTGACTGATATCGTACTTTTAGGACCTAGCTATGCCAACGCCCCTTTACCCACCACACCATGTTTTAGTACTGAACTGTGGTAGTTCAAGTTTAAAATTTGCCATTTTAGATGCCACCACTTCTGACGAAGTTATTTCAGGTTTAGCTGAGCGCCTTGGCTCAGACACGCCTTCAATCAAATATAAATATAATGGTGAAAAAAAGCTGATTGAACTTGCTAAAGGTCAAGCCCACGATGCGGCGATTGCTGAATTGGTTAAGCTAGTCAATAACTTAGGTCTTGCAGATAATTTAATCGCTGTAGGTCATCGTGTGGTGCACGGTGGCGAGCATTTCACTGAATCTGTACTTATCGACGATGATGTACTTGCAGCTATTGAAAAAACAGCGACACTTGCACCACTTCATAACCCAGCAAACTTATTGGGTATTCGCACTGCAAAGCAAGCGTTCTCAGCGCTGCCACAAATTGCCGTGTTTGATACTGCGTTTCACCAAACCATGCCAAATATTGCTTACTTATATGCTTTGCCTTACTCGCTTTATAAAGAGCATGGCGTAAGACGCTATGGTTTTCATGGTACCAGTCATTATTACGTTGCTGGTGAAGCAGCAAAATTATTAGGCAAAGAGCGCGAGCAAACTAATGTGATCAGTGCACATTTAGGTAATGGTTGTTCAGTGTGTGCGATTAAAGATGGCAAGAGCGTAGATACCAGTATGGGTCTTACGCCGCTTGAAGGCTTAGTGATGGGTACTCGCAGTGGTAGCATCGATCCGGGTTTATTCACCTTTTTAACGCAGCAACTTAATTACACGGCTCAAGAAATTGATGATTTACTCAATAAGCAAAGTGGCTTGCTAGGTATTAGTGAATTATCAAATGACTGCCGCACTATCGAAGAAGCCGCCGTTGAAGGCCACCCGCAAGCAAACCTTGCACTCGATATCTTCTGTTACCGCTTAGCTAAACAAATAGCTGCTTTTTTAGTTCCTCTACAACGTTTAGATGCACTTATTTTTACCGGCGGTATCGGTGAAAACTCAGATATTATTCGTGACAAAGTCATCACTCAATTAGGCTTTTTAGGCCTTGAGTGTGATGAAGATGCAAACTTAGCGGCACGTTTTGGTAAAGAAGGCCTAATTTCAAAAGGTCAAGCACATGCGAAAGCGTTTGTGATCCCTACCAACGAAGAATGGGTGATTGCTAACGATGCAGCCCGTATTGCACAGGAGGCTTAAGTAAATGGCACATAGAATTATGTTGATCCCTATATCAACAGGGGTTGGTTTAACGTCTGTTTCTGTTGGTTTAGTCCGCGCGCTTGAGCAAAAAGCGCTAAAGGTTAACTTTTTTAAGCCAATCGCACAGCCTCGTTCTGGCGATACAGGCCCAGAAAAGTCAACGCAAATTGTCACCCATGGTTCGCCAATTAATCCACCTACACCATTTGAGCTGAGCTATGCAGAGCAAATGATTGGTGATGGTAAAGGCGACGACTTACTAGAAGAAATCGTAGAGCGCTTTGAAAGCACTATTAAAGAAGACGAAATTGCGATTATCGAAGGTATGGTGCCAACACGTCGTCAGCCTTATGCTGGCCGTGTAAACCGCGAAATCGCGCAAACACTGGGTGCTGATATTGTTTTTGTATTAACACCAAGCAACGATAGCAATGACCAAATTGAAGACCGTTTAGAAATCGCCTCTGGCAATTATGGCGGTGTTAACCACCCTCGCGTGCTAGGTTGTATTTTCAACAAAGTAAATGCTCCTTTAGATGACGAAGGTCGCGCACGTGCAGACCTTGTTGAGGCCCATGAGCCTGAGCAACTTGAAAACGAATTAAACCGTTTAGCATCACTGCCGATTTTCAGAAAGCACCCATTTAAGTTATTAGGTTCAATTCCGTGGGATTTCGACCTAGTAGCGCCGCGTGTGCGTGATTTATGTGAATACTTAAAAGCCGAAGTCATTAACCAAGGCGACATGGCTCACCGTCGTTTACGTCGTGTCACTTTCTGTGCGCGAACGGTTTCAAACATTTTAAGCCACTTTACCCCGGGTGCATTACTGGTAACACCAGGCGATCGCTCTGATGTATTAGTTGCGGCTTGTTTATCAGCCATGAATGGCACCAAGCTTGGGGCGATTTTATTAACCGGTGGCTTTAAGCCTGAAGATCGCATTATGAAATTGTGCGAGCAAGCCATGGATACAGGCCTGCCAATTCTTGCAACAGAGGAAGATACTTGGCGCACGTCTTTATTACTGCATAACTTCAATATGGAAGTACCATGTGATGATGACCAACGTATCGATAAAGTAAAAGATCATAACGCCAGCCATATCGACTCTGATTGGTTAGACAGCCTTGCAAAAAGTGTTGGCCGTACTCGTAAAATGTCACCGCCTGCGTTTCGTTTCTTACTAACAGACAAAGCTCGTCAAGCGAATAAAACCGTAGTTTTACCTGAAGGTAATGAGCCGCGTACGATTAAAGCTGCCGCAATTTGTGGCCAACGTGGTATTGCTAAAACAATCCTGCTTGGTGACAAAGAAGAGATTTTACGTATTGCAGAGCAACAAGGTGTAGAGCTCAACGATAACGTTACAATTATTGAACCGAGTGATGTAATTAACGATTACGTTGCGCCTATGGTCGAAATTCGTAAAAACAAAGGCTTAACTGAAGTTATCGCCCAAGAGCAACTACTCGACAATGTGGTACTTGGTACCATGATGCTTGAGCAAGGTAAAGTTGATGGCTTAGTTTCGGGCGCTGTTAACACCACTGCAAACACCATTCGCCCACCGTTACAGTTAATTAAAACTGCACCTGGCTCGTCGTTAGTCTCATCGGTATTCTTTATGCTGTTACCTGATCAAGTACTGGTTTATGGTGACTGTGCAATAAACCCAGACCCAACCGCAGAGCAGCTAGCCGATATTGCAATTCAATCAGCAGACTCAGCCGCCGCGTTTGGTATTGAGCCTCGTGTTGCAATGATCAGCTACAGTACGGGTACTTCGGGTTCAGGTGCTGACGTAGAAAAAGTGCGTGAAGCCACTAAGCTTGCCCAGCAAAAGCGCCCTGATTTAGTGATTGATGGCCCACTTCAGTACGACGCTGCAATTATGGAAAACGTTGCGATTAAGAAAGCTCCTGGCAGCCCTGTAGCAGGTAAAGCGACGGTGTTTGTATTCCCTGATTTAAATACCGGTAATACAACCTATAAAGCCGTGCAACGTAGTGCAGACTTAATTAGTATTGGTCCAATGCTGCAAGGTATGCGTAAGCCAGTAAATGACTTGAGCCGAGGTGCATTAGTAGACGATATTGTTTACACCATTGCCCTTACGGCGATTCAAGCTAAGCAAGTTGAAAGCTTAGAAAATTAACCCTTCAAAAATTAGGCTAATTTATAAATTCTTTATAAATTAGCCTATTACCTTCTTTATACTGAGCTATTCCCATATTTATCCACAGAATCTGTGGACAAGATTTAAAGGCTAAACTGAGCAAATCCCCAGCAATCAAAATTATTGCGCTTTATCTTAACTTTGTTTACCTATACTATAAATTCAAAGGCTTCAAAGATAGGATCACAGATGTCAAAACAAACGTTACAACTTCATAGTGAAGAACTTACCATTCATAGTTTAGATGTTGATGCAACGATTGATCCTGCCCTACTCCAACAAGCTATTTTCTTTATTGCTAAAACCGCCGATGAGCTATCAATTGTATGCCCAAGTTCCTTTTCAATAGACAGTTTAGATCAAGAAACTGATTGGCTAGCACTTGAAGTGATTGGCCCTCTTGGCTTTTCTTTAACGGGTATTATGGCGAACATTTCCGGTGTGCTTGCTAAAGCGTCAATTTCGATTTTTGCTTTATCAACGTACGATACCGATTATGTCTTGGTGAAAAAGCAAAGCATGGCAAAAGCCATTACAGCACTTAGAAAAGACGGTTACCATGTGATAGGTGACGTTAAATAAGCCATGAGTATCGACGTTCAATATTTGCCTGAGCGCAGCCTAAGAAAAGCGCGTTGTATGGCAATCAAAAGCCCTTTTACAGGTCGTGTTAAAAGTATGGCTGAACACCCAGAGCCTTTTTTTAGGTATGCCACCGTTGGTCCTGGGATTTGTGTAGAACTAACGAGCCACAATATTATTGCCCCTTTCGATGGCACACTATTACAAGTTAAAAATGCAGGAAAAGAATATATTTTACAGGCCAAAAATGGTTTGAAAATATTATTAAATTTATCGTTTTCATCTATAGAAGAGCATATTAGCCACACCAACATTGCTAAGCTAAATGGCAGTAAAATTAGCCAAGGTGAGCGATTAGCCTATTTTGACCTACGCGAGCTAAGCAGCCCTATGCTAGGCACAGTTTGCGTGCTCAACAGCCATAATCTTGGCCCCCTTTATTATTCACTATCTCAGGTCATTGCTGGGGTAGATACTTTACTCACTGTAACTAAAAAGTAGAATTTATGACTATCATGTATGGTATCAGCAATTGCGATACAATTAAAAAAGCGAAAAAATATTTATCTGATAATAATCAAGAGTTTACTTTCCATGATTACCGTAAAGACGGCATCAGTGCAGAGTTAGTTAATGAATTTGCAGCGCATATTGATTGGCAAGATTTAGTTAATAAACGCGGCACAACTTATCGCCAGTTATCTGATGAACAAAAACAAAATCTCGATAAAGAATCAGCATTAGCATTATTAGTTGAGCAACCCGCGATGATCAAGCGCCCGCTACTTGTGCATAATGGCCAATACCACTTAGGTTTTAAAGCAGCTCAATACGATGAGATTTTTGCCTAATGACTCACCCTGTTATTGAACTTGCTCAAGCGCTTATCCAGCGTGAATCAGTGACCCCTGAAGATGCTGGTTGCCAAGCGTTAATGAACGAGCGCCTTGAAAAACTTGGCTTTAATATTGAATCACTGTTTTTCACCGATACGCTAAATACCTGGGCTCGCAAAGGAAACACATCACCGCATTTTTGTTTTGCTGGTCACACAGATGTTGTACCAACAGGTCCTGAAAAAAATTGGCAGCACCCGCCTTTTTCGGCACTGGTAAAAGACGGCATGCTACACGGACGCGGTGCAGCCGATATGAAAGGCTCCTTAGCAGCTATGGTTGTTGCCACTGAGCGCTTTATTGCAAAACACCCAGATCATAAAGGGTCTATTTCATTTTTAATTACATCAGATGAAGAAGGCCCGTTTATCAACGGTACAACCCGTGTTATCGATACCCTTGAAGCCCGTGGTGAGAAGATTGATTTATGCTTAGTTGGCGAACCATCGTCGCGAGATAAACTGGGTGATGTAGTAAAAAATGGTCGTCGCGGCTCATTAACAGGCTTTTTAACGGTTAAAGGTGTACAAGGTCACGTTGCTTATCCACATTTAGCCCAAAACCCAATTCACTTAGCTGCACCGGCGTTAACTGAACTTAGCCAAACCGAGTGGGATCAGGGTAACGAGTTTTTCCCTGCAACAAGCTTTCAAGTTTCAAATATAAATGGTGGCACCGGAGCTGGCAATGTGATCCCAGGCGAGCTCGACATTCAATTCAACTTTCGCTTTAGTACCGAAGTAACCTATCAACAGCTACAACAAAGAGTTGTTGATATTGTTGAAAAACATAACCTTGATTATGAACTAAGTTGGATTGTTAATGGACTACCGTTTTTGACCGATCACGGTCCGTTAGTTGATGCTACAGTACACGCTATTAAGCAGGTAACCGGACGCGACACAGCGCTTGAAACCACCGGTGGTACATCTGATGGCCGTTTTATTGCGCAAACAGGTGCCAAAGTCATTGAGCTGGGCCCTCGTAATGAAACCATTCATAAAGTAAACGAATGTGTTAGCACAGATGATTTAATTCAGCTTGCAGATATTTATGAAATCATTTTAGAGCAACTGCTTACATGAACCAAACCGAGCTTAAACAATGCGCCACAGGGTTAAGTAGCTCACATTTAGTTGAGCTACAAAATCATCGCTTGCATGGTGATATTGTTGATGACTTTTTAGCCCTTCAACAAGGCGCGAAAGAAGCAGGTATTGATTTGGCGATAGCCTCAAGCTTTCGCGATTTTCAGCGTCAAAGTGCTATTTGGAATGCTAAATTTCAGGGTCTTCGCCCAGTTTATACTCTTGAGCAAAAAACGGTAGACTTACAACGTTTAACTGATACTGAAAAGTGTCACGCGATTATGCTTTACTCTGCACTACCGGGGGCAAGCAGGCATCACTTTGGTACCGACCTCGACATCTACGATACCCGCCCTATTGACGATGATTATCAACTGCAATTAACACCTGATGAGTATTCGACCACAGGACCATTTACTAAGCTTGCTGTATGGCTTGATAATAACCTTGAAAAGTATGGTTTTTATCGCCCCTATCAAGAATATAAAGGCGGGGTTGCCCCTGAGCCTTGGCATATTAGCCATATCAGAGCTTCAGCAAAGATGATGCAGTATTTGTCAGTTGAAACATTACAGCAATGTATTGAACAAAGTGAGCTTAGCGGCAAACAAGCGATTTTAGCTGAACTTAATACGCTTTATGAACGCTACGTATTAAATATCAATGCCCCTAAATCTAAAGACTGCGCTTTTTAGCCATTAAAAACACCAAAACAGCGCCAAGAATTAAGGCGCTGGCTATTATTAAACGCGTTGTCAGTTGCTCATCTAAAAATAGCACCCCCGCTATTGTAGCAAGCACTGGGACTGTTAGTTGTACCACACCCGCTTGGCTACTTTTTAGTTTTGGTAGTGCAACATACCAAATACTGTAACCGACTCCTGATGCAAGTGCTCCTGAGGCTATAGCTAAGCAAATCCCGATAGCTGAGACTGCTTGCCAATCAAAAGCAACTACAAGGACTAAAATCGGCACAAGTATTAAACTTCTTAAAAAGTTAAAACTAGTTGCTTGCAGCGGTGATCTGCATGATTTTCCACGAATGCTGTAAATTCCCCACGCTACGCCACTTATTGCCATAAGCATAGCGGGTAAAAAAGAGGGCACTGTTGCAGAGGGCAACATTAAATAAATAAAGCCAGCAAAGGCTACAAACAACGCCCCCCACTGCACTTTACTAAGCGGCTCTTTGTTAAAAACACTATGGCCTATCATAGTCAGTTGCACCGCAGAAAATAAAATAAGTGCGCCCGTGCCGGTATTTAAATCAACGTAGGCAACTGAAAAGCAGAGCGCGTAAACAAATAAACTAAGCGCACTAATATTGTTACCTTTATCGGTTAAAGGCTTAGCTCTTTGCGATTTTAATTGCCACTGCAACAGTATAAGCAGCATCAATGCCCCACTTACCAAGCGTAAGGCAGTGAAACTTAATGGGTCAATATCACCACTTTGTAATGCCATACGACACAGCAAGGAGTTAGCTGCAAACGCACACAGTGCAATTAAAGTATAGAGTACAGTACTTAACAAATGTGGTGTTCCTTTAACATTAAAAAACACTAGACCAGTAAGTTGTCTATTAACTTACGATTTTTTACATAATTTATCATAGAAGGTTAAGCCGCGTATGCTAATCTGAGTACATTGTTTAAAAGGAGCGTTCAGTGCATCGACGTTTATTTATTGGCGCTGTTTTACTGTTATCAGGCTGCAGTACCATAGGTATTACTGATCTATTCCAAGATTATGCGACGCAGCTAAGACCTGTGCGCCAAGCTGTATCTCAAAATAATATAGAAAATGCGCAGCAATTGTTGCCGAGCAATAGCCGTGGCCACAGTAACTATTTATTGAATCAGCTTGAAACTGCTCGTCTTGAATTTTTAGCGAAACAGAATTCTCAGGCCAATGAGACCTTTGAAACTGTTTATCAAAACATGGAAAAAAAGCGTCAAGCAGCCAAAATACAACTAAGCACAAGTCTTGAACAAACAAATTCATTATTAACAAATGATTCAGTGATTGGTTATGAGCCTGCTGCCTATGAAATGACCATGTTACATAGCTACAAAGCACTGAGCTACGTATTTGATAACCAACTTGAATCAGCATTAGTTGAAGTTAGACGCGCAAATAAAGTGCAAGAAGATGCATTAAAAGACAACCAAGCTGTACTTGATGAACAAGCAGAAAATGCAGCTGAGGGTTATCCCGATATGGCCGAGTTAATTGGCAATGTTAAAAATGGTTTTCAAAATGCCTTTACGTTCTATTTATCGGGCCTCCTTTATGAGGCGGATAAACAGTTTGATGATGCCTATATCGACTATAAAAAAGCGCTCGAAATAAATAGCGATAATAGCTACCTACAACAAACTGTTTTACGACTTGCTAAAAAACAAGGCTTTGAGCAAGACTTTGAAGAATTTAGTAAACGCTTTGGTGAACTTAAGCAGCATAAGCCAAACACAGGCCAAGTAATTGTAATTGCAGAGCAAGGTTTAATACCAGCAAGACAAGAGTTTCAATTACGCTTGCCTATTTATTCGTCCCGTGGAGATGCGCGTTTTTATAGTATCGCTATGCCTGTATACCGCGGCGCACCTTATGCAAATAACGACAAGAACATTACATTGGATGGCGACAACTTCATCCTTAAACCAATCGTTAGGCTCGAGGCACTAGCAGCGAAAACACTTAAAGATCAAAGTACAGGAAGAATTACCAGACAAGTAATGCGCTTGGTTGCAAAAGAAAAGATGCGTGCTGAACTGGCAAGAAGCGGCGGCGATGTGGGTAATATTTTAGCCAATATATATAACATGGCCTCTGAACAAGCAGATACAAGAAGTTGGCTTACCTTACCAAGTCAATTAAGTATTGCCCAAAATACCATGACAACTGGTGAACATGTTTTATCTGTACCAGGTCGTGGCGAAATAAACTTTTCGGTTAGTAAGCAAGGGTTAACCTTAATTTTCCTAACCTCTATTAATAGCTACTATGACACACATGTCGTTCAACTTTAGGAGCAATGATGAAATATTTAGTGCCACTATTAACCATTTTACTTGTTGCGGCCTGCTCCTCACGCCCGACCACTTCTGGCATTGGTGTTGAGCAAACTGCAAAACAATATAACCAACAATTGATCGTTAATAACCCAGAACTAGGGCAAAAACTTGCAATTACAGATGTAAAAACACGCCAAACAAACGGCTTAACAGATGTGGTTGTAACATTGGCAAGCCAATATAAAAAATCACAGTATTTACAGTACCAATTTACTTGGTATGACGCTGATGGTTTTGTTATACGCGGCAATCACTCTCCTTGGCAACCCATAACCTTATTTGGATTTGCTAAAACACAGTTACCGGGCTTAGCCCCGACAGCAAATGCTGTCACCTTCTCGCTTGCAGTGCGTGAAGTGTCAACAGAAGCACAAGAATTTGAAGATTAAGGAAACCATGATGAAATTACTTTCTGTTAAATCGGCTGCGGCCATTGCGATAACTAGCACTTTGCTGCTTTCTGGTTGTGCCAATAAAGCGGTGGTTAGCTACGGCGATGCTCAGGCTGTTGAAACAACTGATATCAACTTTGGATCAACCGATCTACAAAAAGTAGCAAGCCAAATGACAGACTCGTTACTTGCTTCACCTGTGGTTGGCACAATGACAGCAAATAGTCGCCCAGTCGTGTTTGTAGAGCGTATCAAAAATAAAACCAGTGAACACATTGATACCGAATCAATCACCGATTCAATCTCAACACAATTACTACGCAGTGGTAAGTTTCGCTTTGTTGATATGACACGCGTTGAAGCGGTACGTGAGCAACTTAATTTTCAAAACGATGACCCGCTAGTTAACCCAAGTACAGCGATTGCATTTGGTCAACAAGTTGGGGCTCAGTACATGTTATACGGCAACTTATCGAGCATTGTTAAGTCAAATGCTGATAAGGCTGATGTGTATTACAAATTTACTATGCGTTTAATGGATTTAAAAAGTGGCCTAGTTGAATGGGCTGATGAAACTGAAATCCGTAAAACACGCGAGAAATCAACTTTTGGCTGGTAGTCAGGAGGATGTATGAAATACTTAGTAACAATCCTGGTAAGCTGTTTATTACTCAGCTCGCCTAGTTACGCTGATTATCAGCGTAATAAAGCAGTGCCAGTACAGCAGGTGTTATTTGGATCTGTGCAATCGGTACGAACGATTACTGATCAAGAGCTAGTTAGAGACAAAACTAATGGCTGGGAAACCTTTGGCGGTGCATTACTCGGGGGCGTTATTGGTAATCAGTTTGGCGGCGGCAGTGGCCGTACCGTCGCAACCATTTTAGGTTCAATGATTGGTGGCTCTGTTGCTCACAACCGTCAACAAAACAGTCGCGTTATACAATATCAACTCGTTGAATTAATGATAAAAGTAGAAAGCGGTGAACAATACATGGTTGTTCAAGATAAAGACAACCAGATGCTGTTTAATCAAGGCGATAAAGTTCGCCTTGTGTACCTCACCGATAACACGGTGCGTGTTGATAAAGCTTATTAAAAAAGCGAGCCTCGGCTCGCTTTTTTTAGCTTTGTCGATAATCAGCGAAGAATCGCTGCATCTTACTCATCGCTTCTGTTAAATCATCTTTGTTTGGTAAAAACACCAATCTGAAATGATCAGGATCTGGCCAATTAAAAGCACGACCATGCACAAGTAAGATTTTCTCGGCTTTGAGTAAATCTAAAATCATGCGTTCATCGTCTTTAATATTAAAGTGCGCCGTATCTACTTTCGCAAATGCGTAGAGTGCCCCTTTAGGCTTTTTACAGCTAATGCCGTCTATAGCATTCAATCCACGCCAAGCTATGTCGCGTTGCACATACAAGCGACCACCGGGGTTAATCAAATTGTCAATTGACTGCACACCACCTAAGGCTTGCTGAATAGCATATTGTGCCGGTACATTGGCACATAAACGCATTGATGCCAGCATATCCAAGCCACGGCTTAAATCGTCCATCATGCTAGTGCGGCCGCTTAACACCATCCACCCCATTCGCAAACCTGCTGCGCGGTATGTTTTAGCTAAACCATTAAAGGTGATAATTGGCACGTCATCGCATAAGGCCCCAATTGAGCTGTGAGTTGCACCATCGTATAAAATCTTCTCGTAAATTTCATCGCTCAATAACAGCAACTTATGTTCGCGAGCAATGGTAATAAGCTCCATAAGCAAGTCATCGCTGTAAACTGCACCTGTTGGGTTATTTGGGTTAATAAGTACCAAAGCTTTTGTTTTCGATGTGATTTTACTTTTTATATCAGCAATATCAGGAAACCAATCCTGCTCTTCATCACATAAGTAATGCACTGGGTTACCGCCAGCCAACTTAACTGATGCAGTCCATAATGGATAATCAGGTGCAGGGATCAAGACCTCATCGTCATTATCGAGTAATGCTTGTGTGGTCATTTGAATTAATTCACTTACCCCATTGCCAATATAAATATTATCGACATCAAGATTGTGTAAGCCACGCTGCTGATAGTGTTGATAGACAGCCACACGGGCTGAGTAGAGGCCTTTAGAGTCACAGTAGCCTTGGGCTGAATATAAATTACGGATGATATCTTTATGCATATCTTCAGGCATATCAAAGCCAAAGGCGGCAGGATTACCGATATTTAACTTTAATACTTTTTGGCCTTCATCTTCCATTTTTCGAGCTTGTGCAAGCACAGGCCCACGGATGTCATAACAGACACCGTCTAGTTTGTGACTCTTTTTTATTTGTGACATGGTTACCTCTACTAATGAGACTTTAGACTACCCCAGTAAAGGGCCACCATGCTAGTGGATTTTTGAAGTTACAACTGAAATAAATTCAAGTTTTTAACGGCCAGTAAACCAAGCCTGTAATTTTTCAACTGAACCTATAACTTGCTCATCTAAATAGCCAGCTTTTTGCTCAGCCGTTGCGAAATCACTTTCGTTTAAAGCATGTTCAATCGCTTGAGCAACTTCTGACAAACTTTGCGCGCCAAATTGTGCCGCATTTGACTTTAAGCTATGTGCATGGCGTGCTGCAGCTTCTGTATCGGTGCCTATGTTAGCTAACACCTCTGAACCTAGTCGCTGAAACTCACTACAACAAAAGCTCAAGGTATCTGCAAACTGATCACCTAAAAGCGATTCCATTCCTTCAAGTGCACTTTCGTCTATGGTGATTGTCGTCATTTTTATCCCTCAATCAAAAACATAAAACTAGAACCGCAACTTTAGCTGTTCTTAGTCAAAAAGCAAACCTGCTTTGTAGGTTAAGCTCATGTATACTATGGATACTTTTACCGTATTCCGAGTTTATATGGCTAGAGAATTATGCTCCCACTGTGGCTTTTCTACTAAAACTTGCTTATGTGATTCTATAAACATAATCAATAATAGACTAAAAATCATTATATTACGCCACCCAAGTGAGGAAAAAATTACTAAAAACACGGCGCATTTATTGAATTTAGGCTTAGCCAATTGCCAAATTATTGCTGGAGAATCTGAGCAAGACTTTGTTTCGCTGCAAACTTTGCCAGAATCTAGTACAGCTGTTTTATACCCAAGCCATGACGCATGGTATCTTGATGAGCAAAGCTCAGAAGTGAATATATTTAAACAAACACTAACACATCTGATTGTTATAGATGGCACCTGGAAAAAAGCATTTAAAATGCGCCAACTTACCCCTAGTTTACAAGAGTTTAAGACCGTTAGTTTTAAGCAACTACCTCAAAATCAGTATTTAATACGAAAAGCTCCCCGCGAAGATAGCTTGTCAACATTGGAGGCTGTAGCCCATAGTCTTCACTTAATTGAACAGCTTGACGTTACGCCATTGTATAAATTACTCGCAGCATTAGTTGACAAGCAAACTAAGCACATGCCAGAAGATGTAAGGGCTCGTTATCTTTAATGCGTGTTTCTAAACGATTGAGTGCAGGTTTTAATCGCCAAGGCCCCGACTACCGCTTTGATGATCAAGTTGATTTCAATGACATTCGTGACACGTTTGGGTTTCGTACTATGTTAGTGGGTAGCTGGGTGAACAAACAAGAGCGTCTACTCGCGGCTAATTTAATTTATGATGCACTAGCCGATCTTGCTCAAATATTAAGCTTACCGCCAACAGCTATTGGTCTGCGGGGTAAGCTTAATTTTGCTTTTGGTCATGGCGGCCAAAAAGGCGTACAAGCACATTATAATGCCCATAGCCAAACGTTAGCACTGGCTAAAAATGCCGGGGGTGGTGCACTTGCACACGAATGGTTTCATGCCTTTGATCATCATATCTGCCAACATTTATTTGCGAATAGAAAAAGCATGCAGTTTTGTTCTGCCTTATGGCTCGAACAGTCACCAGATTTAAGTCACCCACTTAATCAGCGCTTAAATGATTTTTATCATCAGGTTTTTTTAGATAACTCAGGTGCAAACCCAAATGAGTATGTAAAACAATCTATTGCTTTTGATCAGCAAGTAAAACAGCTATATATGAGCATGCCTGAGGAACTCGCAGCTCGCTGTTTTGAAAAGTGCATTGCCATGCACCCTGATATAAAAAATAGCTTTTTAGTAAGTGGTTTATCAACAAGTGGCTTAATCTATCCAGATGAGCAGCATGCGATGCGCTGCTTTGCAGCACTGCTAAATTACTTTAATCAACTAGGTTCGCTGTTGCATCAAAACTAAGTTCAACTTTCTGCACCTCACTAATCCAAGCTAAATAATCATCAGCACAAAGCGGCTTTGAAAAATAATACCCTTGTCCAAACTGGCAGCCATAACTTTGCAGCATAGTTAGGCTTTGCTGATCTTCAATTCCTTCTGCAACCACCTGCGCGCCTAGTGTGGCAGCAATGTCGCAAGTTGCCCGACAGATACTCTGATCATTTACTGAAAACGGTAGATTTAACACAAATTGTTTATCTATTTTCACTTCATCAAAGCCAAGTTGACTTAAATAAGCAAGTGAAGAATAGCCTGTTCCAAAATCATCAATCGCGAGTTTTAAGCCTATTAAACGATAGTCATCGAGTGTGGCTTTAATCTTTTTACTCTCCTCTAATGTAGCTGACTCAGTCAGCTCCAGCATAACCGACTCGGCACGCACATTTTGTTCATTTAAAATGGTGATTAACAGCACAGGTAAGTCTTTATTTAATAGATCTTTAGCCGAAATATTAATGGAAATAACGTGATCGGGTATCAGTGTGCAAAACTTCGCTTGCCACTGAATTCCATTTTCGACCACCCATTCAGTGAGCTGATTGATCACCCCCGCAGACTCTGCAATTGGAATAAACACATCAGGGCTCACTGCACCAAATACTGGATGATGCCAGCGTAATAGAGCTTCACAGCCCACTACTTTGCCTGTTTTCAAACAAACCTGTGGTTGAAAGTGTAAGCTTAACTGATTTTCATCTATCGCCATTTTAAGTCCTGCGGCAATCGATAATCTTTGTTCAGAAAGCCGCGCACTCTCAGAGTCGAACATTCGCCAACGCTCACCTTGTAAACGTTTTTCAGACATTGCTTGTATGGCACATTGTAAAATTTGCTTCGCGGTATTGCCGTGCATCGGATAATAGGCAACACCAATATCAACACTATCGACTAAATTAATATCTTCATGGGTGAGCCCTTCTTCAAATACCCCATGGATCAAACATGCAAACTGCTCTATATGACTGAGTTCTAATTCTCCTATCACTAAGCAACCAAACGTACTGTCATCAACATGAGCAAGCCATGCGCTTCTACTGGCTTGAATTTCAAGCTTTAATGCATTCATGGTCTGTAGCTGAGTATTTAAGATACTTAATCTTTCATTGATACAAATATTTGCTTGCTCAAAACCAAACGTAGAACGCGCATTTGAAAGAACATGTGGTTTAAATAATAAGACGGAAAAGTGCTGTTTCTGCGATACTTTTTTCATCATTTGTGCGAGCAAAAATTGCTTATTAGGCAGTTTAGTCTCCGCATCATGCAGCATCGAATAATTAAATGCCGCTATTTGCTGACGGTCTTTAAGTAACAGCACGGAACATATCGCCAGTGATGTGATAAGCAAAATGGTGTTATGAACACCATGGTAACCAATACCAAAGCCATTCCAAATGAATAAACTAAGCACCTGAGTCACAATCGTCATTAACATAAATACACGTAGATAGGTGCGGCTATTTTTTCGCTGCATTACACTAAAAAATACAGCAGCTGCAAAACTTAAAAACCCAATACATGAAACTATAAATAACCATTGATGATTAAACTGAGGCAATAGTGATGACAACACGGCCGCGCTGAGTAAACAAGCCATCATTACTTGCCACGCTTTTTTAAAGCGGGGTTTATAGGTATGGATTGCCAGAAAGTGATATAAGAAATAGCTCGCAAAATATAATGCAAACTCATTAACAGGCCATTTTGCTTCCCAATCTATGCCATTAACGAAATAGCTTATTAGCCCGTTATCAATCAAAAATCCGATACTAACCAGTACGAAGTAAGCATTCAGCAGCAGGTATTTTGGTTGCTGCGATACCACAAAATAAATAGCGCACACAAACATGCATATAATCAGCACACCTAAAATAGCGCCATAGCTTAAAATGATTTGATGTAAGTTTATTTCAAAGGTTTTAGCAGCAACTACCCCAACTTCTATAGTCAGCGCCCTATCGTGCTCAAAGTTAACCAGTGCCCAGCGATGACCTTGACTATGCTCTATTAACCAATGTGGTCGCACATTCGATAAGCTTTCAAGTGAGGCGAGCCGCTGATTATTGGTAGCCTGAGAATTTTCATCTAACAGATAAAACTTTACCCAGGTTAAATTTGGCTCACCTAGATAAACAACGTAATTTTTATTGTCGGGTAGTTGCAATAAATCGATTATTAACCAGTGGGATGTTTGCGGGGCAAGGCGGATTGAGCTGCTTTCGAGAGCATTTAGCTGTTCTGCATTTTGAAGTGATTGTTCCAGCGATTGACTTAATTTGGCAAGAGGCTCGGCAGAGTCAAGCAGCCAAATCGATGAACTCTCATTGGCAGCAAAGGTACTAAAGCTGTGTAAAAATACACAACACATTGTTATGAGCAGCGTTCTAACAACCCGATGGATGTGCTTGCCAATAAAATGCATTTTAGCTCCGTGCTTTAAACACCAGCTAAAAGTATGGGGGTAATACGCTTAAATTGCCAATTATGCAGACTTTAATTAGGTAAAAAGTTTAGGTGTATGGGCGTGTGGCACTAAAAGCCACACAATACTTTACTTATTATCATCACTTATTCGACTTGCAACAGCTGAGTTTTGATCCTTATATTTTGCATCTTTACGTGTGTTGTAAGGGTTCTCAGCAGGACTTGTCATGGTTTCAAAACTCATAGCGCCAATCTTCATCATTGGGCGTAGCGCTAATGGCAATTTACCTGAGTTATAAAACTCCAAAACAATATTTCCTGACCAACCGGGATCAATACGATGTGCAGTTACATGTACCATCAAGCCAAGTCGTGCTAACGATGAACGACCATCTAACCAACCTACAATATCAGCAGGTAAAGTTACTTTTTCATAGGTAATTGCCAAAGCTAATTCACCTGGATGAAGGAAAAAAGCTTCTTCTTCAGCAAGCACAATTTCATCACTCATAATGGATTCCATCGCCTTGTTTAGCTGATCTTTTGGACCACTTAAGTCAACATAAGCTGCGGTATGATCTTGGAAAACTCGAAATTTATTGCCCAAACGCAAGTCCACCGTCACACCTGAAATCATTTCTTTACTCGGTGTAGGCTCAATAACTATACGGCCTTCGTCAATATACTGCTGAATATGGGTATCTGATAATCTCATTTATTATTCTACCTAAAACAACTTAAACATATGATTTTAAGCTGAAAAAACACGCTAAGCTTAAACTTAAAAACACAACGAGTTTATTGTGTAGCAGTTAAGCAAAATGGAATGGACATAGTGTGACATATATTACACAAATCAGCAGCGTGTTGCGCTAATAAATCTCGATTAAATAAGTCTTCTCAGGTAACAACATCAGCTGTTTCTGATTTATCTGAAGTCATGAGTTTTGTTCTAATTGCCGAATTATAGGGAGAGTGAGGATAAGTTGTTATGGATTACGTTATTTTATCCGTAATAACATTGCCAGCATGTGTTGTTGCTATTTTAATCGCCAAACACTACGCTAAAAAACAAGAAATTTGGCACGGCTTTCTCGTCTTCATTGGCTCATTGTTACTAACAAGCTGGTCTGTGGTTGGCCTAGTCGCAAACGAAACTTTCTTTTTCCCGCTACCTTCATTACTCACCATGGTCTTTTATCTTTATTGTTATGGTGAAACCGACATTGTGTTTATGCCCAATTTATTAATTAACCCCGGCATTGCTATTTTCTGCTATTTTTCAGCTTACTTTTTCAGTCGCAATAAACTTTTTTAAGCGCTGTGTATCCTTTTTATATTTACTAAAATAAAAAGCCGCTCATTGAGCGGCTTTGGTTCTCATTAGGGTTCATATGAGATTAAAAGCTATAACGTGCACCGATTGTGTAACGAGGTCCGTATTGACGAGCAAATAAGAACTGCTCTTCATAACGGCCATATCCACGTTCAGTTTCGTTGTTAAGGTTTATACCTTCAAAGAAAACTGTCATGTTTTCATTAATGTCGTAGTTAACGCTTAAGTCCCATTGACCAAACGTATCGCCGAATTGTGGCGGCGCATCAGATGAGCCTTGCGCTTGACCAACACCAATCAAGTACGAATCACGCCAAGCGTAAGTAACTTTAACTGACAAGCCGTCTTTATCGTAGAATGCTTGGAAGTTAGCGGAATCACTCAAACCTGATAAAGGCGCTTGCTGTGTTAAACTATTAACATCAAATTCAACATCACCATCTACAAATGTAGCGTTAACACCTAAACCGAAACCACTTTCACCAAACAAGTGCTGTACAGCAACTTCAAAGCCATCTACCGATTTGCTATCAGTATTTTGTGGCTGAGAAATATTCCATACCATTAGTGGGTCTGCACTAGTTGGCTCGATAGCACCATCCGCATTACCATAACCAAGTGCCAGCATTTCATTGAAAATTGCATCACTCGTTGCTTGCTCACCGCGTGCTTCAACTGAAGCTACGGCCTCTTGATAACGTGGACCATTTAGAATGTCATGTAGACCTTCTATCGTTGTTTCAGTAATTTGCGTTTGAATAAAGTTATCAACGTCTTTTTTGAAGTAGCCAACTGATGCATAGCTGCCTTCGCCATAGTAATACTCAAGCGATAAGTCTAAATTCGTTGACTCAAACGGCAACAGGTTAGTATTACCTTGACCACCTGTACGCGAACCTGGTTTTGGACTACCAGTTAAGCTTCGACCACCAGCAAGGTTACCAAGCGGTGCTCGTGCCATGGTTTTACCCCACGAAACACGTCCAACAAGTTCATCTGTGATCTCAACTTTTACGTCGATATTCGGTAACCAGATATCATAATTACCTTCTTCTTGGTAAAAGTTATCTGTACCACCAGTTTCGTATTGCATGATCCATTCAGATGCACTCACCCAGTTAACTTGGCTTTCAACACGTTGACGAACCGTACTGGTTACATCTGTCTCTTCGTAACGTAAGCCTGCATTAATTTGAACAAAGTAGTCAGATAACTCAAACTCCCAAAGTGTATTGACGTAGAAGCTTTGCGTTTTTTCTTCTACATAGCTTTCACTGTCGATACCATCAAAAAATGGGTCAATTGAGTATTGGTTATCGCCCAATAAATCTTCGTTTAAAAAAGCAAGCTGACGAGCCAAAGCTTCTTCAAAGCTATAGGTGTAATAGTAATTTGGTTCAAGGGCACTACCACCACCAGCGAACTGATTTAGCATGTCACCTGTATCATTATAAGTGAACATACCGTCTGGGAAGATCTCTGTAAATGATGGGTTAAAGCCAGGACCACCACGTAAGCCACTCCACGCAGTAAAACCACCCATAGTTTGCTTGGTATTGGCAGCACCAAATTTGACTTTAACAAGTGGAATTTCAAAGCTGTCATTTAACCACGTAGCATGAAGCTGCGCTTGCTCTACATTAGACTCACCCGGCGAATAAATAAACTGGCTGAAGTTAGAATCAATTTCACTTGGATCAAGTACAGTAGTACCGTTTTTCCAATTCACATACGCATGCGGGATTTCACCAGTACGATAGTCATACACCTTGCTACGGAGTTGGTCAGAACCAAGAATGATCTGGCCGTCAGAACCTAAACCGTCATCTGCACCATTGTCTGTTTCATTCTTCGAATCGTGATAATCGAACTCAACTTCCCACGCATCGTTGATTTGCCACTCTAAATTTAAACCAATTGAGCGTGCTTTTACTTCTGTAGTGCCACGGCTTGCAGTAAATGAACCATCGTTACCACTAATATCGGCATAAAGTGCAGTACCATTTTCATCTAGCTCATAGCTATTAATGTTGCTGCCAAACTCATTCCAAATACCCCAACCTGTTGTTTCAACGCCTGTAATTGCACGGCTTGCCGTGTAATCAACCGTTGCAGTGAAGTTTTCAACTGGTGCATATTGTAAAGTCACTTGGCCGTTAGTACGCTCACGTTCAACATCAGCAATGCTGTAGTTCATATCTTTTGGAAAGAAATGGTTACCAACACGGTTGCCTTCACTATCTACTGGGCGTGGGTCAATGTAGTCACCTTCATCTAATGTTGGTAAATCTACATTCGCTTGCCAGCCTTGAATGTTTGCGCTTTGTTGTTGGAAATCACGCTCTTGATGTGAGAATGAAACGGCAAAGCCAACTGAATTATCAACATATGTATTACTGTACATCGCTGAGAATTCAGGAGTTACATCATCCCCTTTTTCATTTGACGAGTCGTGAATAGCCTTAATAGACGAACTAAATTTTTCACCTGGGCTATTTAAAGGGCGAGTCGTAATAATGTTTACTGTTGCCCCAAGACCACCACTTGGTACATCTGCTTGACCAGATTTTGCAACTTCAAGTGCACTTACACCGTCAGCGGCGATATTTTCAAGGGCGTAAGAACGTGTATAACCAGTACCCGGCATTTGACGGCCGTTAAGCATTACGAGGTTAAACTCAGGGCCAAAACCACGCACTGTGATTTCGCTGCCTTCGCCGTTTGAACGACTAACAGATACACCGGTAATACGTTGCAGTGACTCGGCTAAGTTAGTATCTGGGAATTTACCCATTTCTTCTGCCGAAATCGCATCAACTACACCTGTAGCATCGCGTTTCATATCCATGGCGCGGATCAAACTGCCACGAATACCTTTTACTTCAATAATTTCTATTTCTTTGTCAGCTTGCTCATCTTGCGCGTAAGCCATCGGCATAGTGCCAAACCCCGCGGTTAAGATCATCGCCACTGAAGCTGCAAGAGGCGTTTTAATAAATTTTGTGCTTTTCATGATTTACCTGCTTTTGCAATTTGTTGCCATGGTATGTAGGTGCCAGTTTGGCACCCACCATTGTTGCCAGTGTTAATTAAGGATTCGCAATGACTGCATTATCGATACGGTAAACCGCACCTTCACCCATGCCCCATGAAGGGAACACCATAACAACGTCGATTGCACTAATATCAAGGCCTGCACTTAGTAAATCGGCAAGTGTATATGTGTATGTTTGCCATTCACCAACCACTGGCTCGACACCTTCTTGGCTTGCACTTAGTGGAAGCTCCACAGCTTGCCCTGCATCGTTTGATTCGATTTTAAATAACCACTGCGCATCTTGGTTACTTGCATTTGAAACGATTTTCATTTCAAAACGCACTACACCTTGAGATAACATGTGTGATGCATCAAAACTTACGCCATCTGCTGCTAAGAAACCCATTACAGTTGGTTGAGCACCAATTTGAAACTCAGCAACTGAGCCGTGAGCTTCGTCGTCTGTTTCTACCGTTGGTGTACTACCAGCACAACAATCCCAAATGCTCCATTGGTCTGCTACGCTATCTGCAAATAAAGTGAGATCTGATTGCGGCTGCGGTGCATAAATACGTGCATTATCTATGCGGTACACAGCACCCTCACCTTGACCCCAAGCAGGGAAAATCATGATGACATCGATAGCACTCACATCTAAACCAGCTTGTAGTAGTGTGCTTACAGGGAATGTGTAGGTTTGCCACTCACCCGCAACCGGATCAACACCTTCAGTACTCGTATTAAGGTTAACTTCAACCGCTGTTGCCCCTTCATTTGACTCTACCTTTAACATCCATGGTGCATCAGGAGTTGATGGTAGCGATGTTATTTTCATCTCAAATTGCAACATACCGTCATCAACAAGTGAAGTCGCATCAAATTGAGTACCACTACCACCTGATGAGGTGCGGTTAATAAAGCCCATTACTGTTGGCGTTGCACCAATAGAAAACTCAGCAGTTACACCATGCTCTTCATCATCAACTACTTCAATAGGTGTTGAGCCCGCACAGCAATCCCACAGAGGCCAGTCTAGGTTAGTCTCATCAGTGAACAGTGTTAGTGAAGGTAATGTTGTTGAACCACCGTTAGTGATTTCAACATTATCAACACGGTAAACAGCGCCTTCACCTTGACCCCATGCAGGGAAAATCATTACAACATCAATCAAAGATACATTTAAGCCTGCGTCAGCTAATGTTTGTAATGGGAAGGTATATGTTTGCCACTCACCAGCTACAGGACTAACACCTTCAGTGCTAGCGCTTAGGTTTAGCTCAACGGCTGTCGCGCCTTCATCGCTTTCAATTTTGAAAAGCCAAGGTGCATCAGGAGTAGAAGGTAATGAAGTCACTTGCATATCAAAACGCACATAACCGTCTTCTAGCATAGCGCTTGCGTCATAAGGAGTGGCTTGGCCGTTTTCATCGGTAATAAATGCATCACGGCTAATGAAACCATTTACCGTTGGTGATGCACCCACAACAAATTCAACAACATCACCGCGCTCAGCATCTTCAACAAGTGCAGGAGTTGAACCACCACAACAATCCCATGCAGGCCAGTTAGGGTTAAAGCTGCTATCAAAAATAGTAAGCGGTGTTACTGTACCATCACTAGGTGGTGTAGGTGCAGGAGCTTTACCTTGTACTAGCGCATCTTCTAAATTATCGTAACCAGGGCGAACTGTTTCACAGCCTTTGCCTGTATCTGGGTCTTGTGCACATTCGTAAACACGAACATAGTCAACTTCAAAAGTTTGACCATTTTCAAATGCACTTTCATCAATGCCCGTTGCATTAACGTTTTCTGGCCAGTCACCGCCTACAGCAAAGTTTAAGATTAAATAAAACTCTTGATCATAAGGAGATGCATCCCAGAAAGTTGTTAACTCACCGGTTGTTTGATCAAAGTACTCTGTGTACCAACCTTTGTGTTTAAGTGCCAGAGCTTCGCCTTTAGCATTGTAAAGTAACTCTGATTTGCGCTGTGTTGCATATAGATAGTCGTCTACATACCAACGAATTTCACCTTCTTGCCATTCAATTGCATAGGTATGAAAATCATCCGCTGGGTTAGTGCCTTGATCAAATGTATAAGCCTTACCGCTTTGATCATTATTCGGCCACTCTTTACCATAGTGAAGCGTACCGTAGATATTTGACTCGACACCGTCATCTGTTGGGACTTTCAAGTTAACCGACTCAACGATATCAATTTCACCAGAGCGTGGCCAACCACCATACACTTCATCTGTTGGCATCATCCAAAATGCAGGCCATGAGCCTTGACCACTTGGAAGTTTGGCACGGACTTCGAAGCGTCCATATTTAAAATCAGCTTTGTAACGTGTGTTAATGCGCGCAGAGGTATAAGGTTTTGCAGCACCTTCTTCTGCAGGTAATGCAACGATGTTTAGAATACCATCAGCTACGAATGCATTTTCTTCACTGTCGGTATAACATTGCTTTTCATTGTTACCACCGCCAGCGCAATCTATTTCAAAATTCCATTTGCCCTCATCAATGGAATCGCCATCAAAGTTGTCTTCCCATACCACAACCCAATCTGAAACGGGCTCACTTGGGTCAATGGTATCGATTTTTGTGTCTGTGGCAGAGCCACCGCAGCCTGCTAACGTCGCCACAGATAGTGCCATAGCGAGTTGCGTTAAGTGTGTTTTTATTTTGTTCATTGCATTGAACCCTAACATTCTGTGTTTGTTAGTTTACAGCTGATATTAATAGCAAATATTAGTTTCAGCCAATTGTAAGCGCTTACAATTGAGGTCAAATAAAAAAGAACAAAAATGTAAGCGCTTACATAGAGTATGGCAAGGTTACTAAAACGTCAATAAATTATTAACAAATAAACCGAGTTTATTCTTAAATTTATCAAAAATGCTTCAGTAATGCGTAAATACAGGAGGATGCCAAATAAAATAAGATTATTTCATTAAAAACTAATGCAAAATACACACTAATTAATGACTAAATTTCAATAATTAGTCTTCTGTAATAACAATATCTACTTTGCTGGTCTGGGCTTGTTGATAATATAAACTACTAGCAAGGACCCGAGCTGCCGTTTTATAAGTACAACTTATTTCAGCCGCACTATCCTGCGCTATCAGATCACCTTGCTCTGAGCTCTCACGAATTTCAATTGCCAATGGGATATTAGCCAGCACAGGCACACCATGGCGATGAGCCAATGTTACAGCGCCATCTTTGCCAAAAACATGGTTTGGTTGACCACAATGACCACATAAGAAGTAACTCATGTTTTCAATTAAGCCAAGCACGGGGACGTTCACTTTATTGAACATAGCAATGCCCTTTTGCGCATCGGCTAAGGCTAAATCTTGAGGAGTGGTAATGATAACCGCACCACTAGCAGGTACTTTTTGGCTCATGGTCAATTGAATATCACCCGTGCCAGGTGGCATATCAACGATTAGATAATCAAGCTCTCCCCAAGCAGTTTCGTTCATTAATTGATTAAGTGCACCTGATGCCATAGGACCACGCCAAACAGTTGCATCATCACTTGGTACTAAAAAGCCGATCGACTGCGCCTTGAGGTTATGTGCCTCAAAAGGAAGTAAGTTTTTATTATCCTCTGTTTTAGGCTCAGCCCCTTGTAGACCCAATAGCAGAGGAATAGACGGACCATAAATATCGGCATCTAAAATACCAACCTGTGCCCCCTCTTGCTGTAAAGCCGAAGCAAGATTCACTGCCGTCGTTGATTTTCCTACTCCACCTTTGCCTGACGCAACGAGTACAATATGTTTTATTTGCTTAAAACTGTGTACGTTCGGTAACTTGACCTGAGCTGTAATTGACACAGGCACAGATAGTTTATCACTGACAAACTTTTCAATTTCGTTGATTTCGCCACAGCCAGCAAAAGGTAGGCTTAATTTGACTTGCCAGCTTTTATCGCTGTTTTGATTTAGCTCTTCGAGCCAGTCTTGCTCAATGCCAATAGCAAATGCGCTACTACGATAGGCGGCTAAGGCAGCAATGATAGGCGCTTTTTCAGCCGATTTACTTGAGAATAGTTTTGACAGTCCAAACATAGCAATAAATTAGCGTTTCTTTGATGAAAAGTGCTGCGGAATTATGTAACATTCAAGGCATTAAAACCAGACAATTAGATAATATCATTGCTTTAGCTTGTATATAAACAACTGGCAATAGATTAAATAATGATATTCGTGCATGTTTGCATCGAACTAATCTCAATTCGGAATGATTATGGCACAGCGAAAGATCCTGATTACTAGCGCATTACCTTATGCCAATGGCCCGACTCACTTAGGTCATTTACTAGAATACATCCAAACTGATATTTGGGCGCGTTTCCAAAAACAACAAAGTCATGAAACCTACTACGTTTGCGCGGATGATGCTCACGGCACACCAATTATGCTTAATGCGCAAAAGCAAGGGATCACGCCAGAAGAGATGGTTAAAAACGTCAGTGTTGAACGTCAACGTGACTTTGCTGATTTCAACATTGAGTTTGATAACTATCACAGCACGCACAGTGAAGAAAACCGTCACTTTAGCGAGTTAATCTACAACCGTTTAAATGAAGCAGGTCACATTAAAAAGCATACTATTTCTCAACTTTTCGACCCAGAGAAAGGTATCTTCTTACCTGATCGCTTTGTAACAGGCACTTGCCCAACGTGTAAGTCTGAAGATCAAAACGGCGACAGCTGTGATTCTTGTGGTGCTACATACAGCCCAACTGAACTTATCAACCCACGCTCTGTAATGTCTGGCGCTGAGCCAATCTTAAAAGATTCGGAGCATTACTTCTTCGACCTTCCTGCTTTTGAAGACATGCTTAAAGAGTGGTTACACTCAGGTACGATTCAACAAGAAATGGCGAATAAGCTTGATGAATGGTTTGCTGATGGCTTACAGCAGTGGGATATCAGCCGTGATGCACCTTACTTCGGTTTTGAAATCCCTGGCGCACCGGGTAAATATTTCTATGTATGGTTAGATGCGCCAATTGGCTACATGGCGAGCTTTAAAAACCTGTGCGACAAAAAAGGGATTGATTTTGATGCATTCTGGCGCGAAGACTCAGATGCAGAGCTTTACCACTTCATTGGTAAAGACATTATCTATTTCCACAGCCTATTCTGGCCGGCAATGTTAGATGGTGCAAAATTCAGAAAACCTACTAACGTTTTTGCACACGGTTTTGTGACTGTAAATGGCGCGAAGATGTCTAAATCAAAAGGCACCTTTGTAAAAGCACGTACTTATCTTGATAACCTAGATCCTGAGTATCTTCGTTATTACTACGCAGCAAAACTAAACAACGGCATCACTGACCTTGATTTAAACCTTGAAGACTTTGCACTGCGTGTAAACTCAGACTTAGTAGGTAAAGTGGTTAATATCGCCAGTCGCTGTGCAAGCTTCATCACGAAGAAGTTTGATGGCAAGCTTAGCGACACCGTAATGGACGAAGCGCTATTAGGTGAATTCCAAGCAGCTTCTGCAAGCATCGCAAATCACTATGAAAACCGTGATTACAGCCGTGCAATTCGTGAAATCATGGCCCTTGCTGATAAAGCAAACCAATTCATTGATGCTAAAGCGCCGTGGGTGTTAATTAAAGACGAAACAAAACAACAAGAAGCACACGATGTTTGCTCACTTGGTTTGAATATGTTCCGTGTACTTATCACTTACTTAAAACCTGTTCTGCCAGGTATGGCAGCAAACGTTGAAGCCTTCTTAAACGACGGTTTAACATGGCAAGGCGCGCAAACAGCGCTTGTTGGTCACGCAATCAATAAATTCAAACCGTTAATGCAACGTGTTGAAATGGATAAAGTAAACAAAATGATTGAAGAATCAAAAGAAAGCCTAGTTGCTGAAAAAGACAAGATTGATCCAAACAGCCCACTAGCTAAAGAGCCAATCAGCCCTGAAATCGAATTTGACGACTTTGCTAAAGTTGATTTACGTGTAGCGAAAATTGCTAAAGCAGAACATGTTGAAGGCGCAGATAAGTTATTAAAACTAACTTTAGATTTAGGTGGCGAAACGCGCCAAGTATTTGCAGGTATTAAATCTGCGTATGCACCAGAAGACATCGAAGGCAAGCTAACGGTTATGGTAGCGAACCTTAAGCCTCGTAAGATGCGTTTTGGTATGTCTGAGGGCATGGTATTAGCAGCTGGCCCTGGCGGTAAAGAAATTTATATTCTTAACCCAGATGAAGGCTCAGAGCCTGGTATGCGTGTAATGTAATTACACAATTACTAGCTTATAAATGAACCGTTGTGTTTAAGGCACAACGGTTTTTTTGTTTAGCTAAGGTGCTAAGTATAAATCATGCAAAACCCGCTCTTTTCGAGGTAAGTAATAATCATCATAATCGAGTGATACAAGCACTCTTTTAGCTTTACCTAATAACTCACTGCGAGGCACTAAGCCAATTACTCGCGAGTCTGCACTATTATCGCGGTTATCACCCATCGCTAAATACATGTCCTTGGGGATAACGACAGGGGCAAAATGCTGCATCACCGAAGGCGTTTTTGATACTTGAATAGCGTGCTGAACACCAGCAAGGTTTTCAATAAGTGTCTGCTGCTGTTGCTCATCATTATCTAGTTCGTAATCAAGCGCTTTACCGTTAATGATCAATTTATTATCTACTAATGTCACTGTATCACCCGGCACGCCAACGACACGCTTTATTAAGCGATTATTTGCAGCTTTAGAGTCAAATACAATGATATCACCGGCTTTTGGCTCATCTGTGCGCATTAGCGAAATATGACTAAATGGCACACGCAGATCATAAGCCATTTTATCTGTTAAAATTCGGTCCCCTTCAACGATGGTCGGGTTCATTGAACCTGTTGGCACTTCATACCAATCAGCCACCGCACTTCTAAAAACACTCATCAAACAGATGAATAAAATCAACGAGCGGTTATTTTTCCATACTTTCAAAAGCCAGTTCATATTCGTTCCTTATTTGTTGTTTGTTTTCATAAGAGCCACTGAGGTTCAAATTAGTTCTTAACTAAATGTAACGAAATACGTCAATGATAAAAATACCATACATGATGTCAAAATTATTTGACATCACAAGTAATGAGTAGTTTACTTAACATCAAGTCAAATATTTTTTACATTGGATAATAACGATGAGCTACAAAGAAATGACAATTTGGGGCACCTTGGTGGTAACCATTGGCCTTTTAAGCTATTACCTTTTAGGGATTAATTCACTTCAAGCTGCAGGTGAGCTTAACCAAGATACCATGGTGTCTTATTTGTATAAGGTTGTTGTAGTAGCGGTGATCTTAGAGATCATTATGCAATCTATGCTTGCGGGTATTAAACACAAAGAAGCAGACTTAGGAGATGATGAGCGCGATAAGCTTATTGAGCTAAAAAGCACCAAACTTGGTCATTGGTTTTGCTCTGCAATTATTTTAATGTGTGTATTTTTAACAACGCAAATTGAGCGTGTGTCTGGGCGTATGCTGTTACCTGAGGTCTCTGATCTATATAATATTATGCACTTTCTTATTATTGGTTTTTTAGTGAGTGAAATTATTACTATTACTAGCAAAGCGTATTTATATCGAAGAGACAGCTAAATGACAAAACAGCTCAGTAATACCATTCGAGAACTTCGATTTCATCACAATGAAATGACGCAACAAGCATTAGCAGAGGCTGTTGGTGTTTCAAGGCAAACCATTGTAGCGATTGAAAAAGGTAAATATTCCCCCTCTCTTGAGGTGGCTTTTAAGATTGCACAGTTGTTTGATAAAAAACTGGACGACGTGTTTTCGTATCAATAATACTAACAAAAAAGGTTAGACAAATAGCTAACCTTTTTTCAATTCGAATCATTCAATTTTATGACTGCTGATTTTTGAACTGCGCTTTGGCTTGTTCAACTTCATCATCACTGATGCCAACTGATTCAGCCGCTTCTTTAATAAGATGTGGCTGAGTCATCACTAATGCCATCAGTTGCTGAAGCTTCTCTGGTGGAATACCTAACTGTTGAACCAAACCCATTGCCATCATTGGGTTTTCCATAAACGCTTGGAACAACTCACGCACTTTTTCGTCACTGACATTGTGCTCTTTGAGCATTGCAATAATTGGGTTCATACTAACCTTTACTTTTAACTACTAATAAAACCAATAATATGGGCAAATTGCTGTTATTCAACTAACAGAACCACTTTTCCCGAATTTTCGTTGTTATCTAAAATGCGGTGCGCCTCATTTGCCTCTTGCCAATTTAAGGTTTTATAGATATTGCAATCGAACAACCCTTTAGCCAAATCATCATAAAAGCGCGATATAAACTGCTCTTTTAAATCGCGCTTAAATTCAATTGAACGGTTACGTAACGTTGATGCATGAAATGAAATCCGCTTACTAAGTAGCCTTGCAAAGTCAACCTCAGCAAAGCGTGCATCTAAAAATGCTAACATCACAATTTGGCAATCCATGGCTGCAACAGCAGCATTTTTATTTAAATAGCTTCCTGATACAGGATCAACAATGGTATTGGCCTGTAAATTATTGGCTTTAAAATATTCTACAAAGTCGGTGGTTTTATAATTGATAGTATGGTCTGCGCCAAGCTGCTTGGCATGCTCGCACTTTTCATCGCTACCCGCGGTAATCACTACTTGAGCGCCTGCGCGCTTTGCCATTTGAATTGCCGCACCACCGACACCACTGGCTCCCGCATGGATCAGTGCCGTTTGCCCCGCTTTGAGCTGACCAAATTGAAATAAGGCAGAAAAAGCCGTTAAGTATACTTCACTGATAGCAGCGCCCTCTGCCATTGTCATTTCATCTGGTAACGGCATGACTTGCGCAGCATCAACGGCAACATACTCGCTGTAAGCACCGCCCGCACACAAGGCAAAAACGCGTTTATTAAGCCAGTCACCCGATACTGCACTACCTTGCTCAACAATGGTACCGGCGCATTCTAACCCTAGAATTTCACTGTCACCTTTGGGCGCAGGATATTTGCCCTGTCGCTGTAAACAATCTGCCCGATTAACGCCGATCGCCGCTACAGCAATAAGAACTTCGTTATCTTTTAGAGTTGGTTTATCTGTTTGAGCAAAATGTAACTGTGAGTCTTCGTGCTTAATATAACGCATATCACCTTCTATTTAATTCGTTGCCAGACCTCAGCTTCGACTAATTTGCCATTTTCATACAAGGTGTGGTGCCACAAGTCACCTTCTATTTTGTAATCAAATGCCATAGTCTTACCAAGTAATGAAGGTACATTACCATAGGAAAAAGTTTCGATAAATTGCTGGTCTTGCAAAACATATTTGCCGCCACCAGCATAATGAAAGTTGCCTTGCTTTTGGGTGATATAGCTAAAATGACTGGGTGTTATCAGTTTAACTGAGGTTATTTCTGGTGCTTTTGCCGTCACATAGCCGTCATTGGTTGCATATTTGCCTTCAACAAATTGCCAGCTACCTAATAACGGATTGGCGCTTACCATAGACGAAATAAATAAACTCGATAATAACAGTGTGTTTTTCATAGTGCGTTCCTTAGCATTTTTTTAAATAGCATACGCTAACACTATGTTCCTATTAAACAGTTGTAGGATGAGATTTTTTCATTTGTGCTCTCATCGAAGAAAAACGCCAAGACTGTTTATAAGGGTATACATCAAGCAATTGCCCATCGTTTATAGCCGCTTGGAGTTGCTGCCACATAGTAGCTGTAAATATATCTTGATGGGCTGCATTAAAGTGCTCAAACGCCCGCTTATTGGCGCTAAAAAAGATTTTAAACTGGCTCGGAAATATGTCGTTTTCGGCAATATCGAAGTAGCTCTCGCTACTGAGTTCATCCAATGAATCCTCGGTTTTTGGCAGCTCTCTAAATTGACACTCTGTCAAAGGGCAAATTTCATCGTAGTCATAGAACACCACTCTTCCCCAACGTGTAACACCAAAGTTTTTCATCAGCATATCACCGGGAAAGATATTAGCCCCCGCGAGCTCTTTTATTGCCTTACCGTAATCAACCATAACTTGCTGCAGTTTTCGCTCATCACAGTCGTTGATGTACAAATTAAGCGGTGTCATTTTACGCTCTACATACACATGGCGCAAAATAAGTGCATTTCCCGAAATCACTAGGCTATCAGCAATTTGCTGCTGCATTATTTCTATAAGCTCTTCACTAAATCGGCTTAAATCAAATGCTAAATAACGAAATTCATGGGTATCAACTAGCCGGCCTACTCGGTCGGCTTGTTTAACAAAGTCGTATTTAGCCATCACCTGCTGTTTGGTAGCCGTTTTTGGTGCGCTAAATTTATCTTTAATGACCTTGTACACATAATCTGAGCCTGGGGTGGTAAATACCAGCATCACCATGCCCGGCGTCCCCGGCGCAAGTGTGTATTTATCATCAACGGGGCTATTACGCGTAGTATCAACTTTGTAACGATAAAACTCGGTTTTCGCGTGTTTGATAAAGCCTATGGCATTAAACAACTCAAAGCGTTGCTTATGAGGCATTAAAGCACTGAGGTAATCAACGTATCGGGCAGGTTGGTCAGTATCGACCATAAAATATGTACGCGCAAAGCCAAACAACAAGCTTAGTTGATCAGCTCCCATCATCACAGCATCAATGTGCAGACCTTTTTCACTGTTTAATAGCGCAATCGCAAATGGCATGTTATCGCCATTTTTCGCAATACAGCGACCTATGATGTAACAGGCTTTATTTCTAAAAAACAATGAATTAGCGTATTCAATATAGCCATCGTTAAGAGCAAGCAGCTCATAAACTTGTGGGCATTGCTGTTTTGCTCCAGCAATCAAGGTGCGCTGTAACATGGCAACATCATCAGCAAAGTTAGCGTATTGTGAGCGAAACACATGACGTTTGATCAAGCTGCTGATGGCAGTTTCAAAGCCATTTTGCAGGGAAATACGGCTAACCAATGAATCAAAGGGCCTTGGCCCCAATTGATAGCGCGCTTTTAGTACAAACAAGTGCACATTGCGGATTTTTCGAGAGTCCCAGATTGCACCGAAGGTTGAATTAAAAAACGTATGAGCAATGGGCTGATTTTCGTGGCTTTGCACCATCTCTGCGTATATTTGTTTGGCTAATAGCCAAAGCGCTGGGTCGTCCACTTCACTATAAGCAATAATTTTTACCGCTTGGCTTACCTTTTTGACTTGCCCCTCGTAAACCTGCAATCGCGATTTCATAGCCCCTTGAACTTGATGCCACTGGCGCTGTTCAAAGCGACTTTGCGCACTGAGGGTAATATTTAAAAACTCTGCAAACATAGCCTCAAAGCCAGCATACACCGCACGGGCAAGCTTAGTCGCTACGACCTGATTTAACTGTTCGCTGTGTGATTTAACAGCCAAATTTGAACTCTGCTGTGGCATTATTTTTATCGCTTATGCTGATTATTTTAGTTGCCTTGTTTACACACAATAGCAAGCGCGCTTTAATTTAGGTAATTAATAAAGATAATAAATAAGATTGATCAAATGAATATTAGGCACGTCGACCTCAACCTATTGGTGTATTTAAATGTCCTCATTGATGAACAAAGTGTGTCTAAAGCCGCCAATAAACTGGCTTTGACTCAACCTGCAATGAGTAACGCCCTTAAGCGTTTGCGAGATTTGTTTGATGATCCATTATTAGTGAGAGCCGCTGGCACAATGACGCCAACCGCCAAAGCGCTCAGCCTTAAACCTGAGATAGAATCACTGTTAAAAATGGCCGAAGAAATTACTCAGCCAAGTGAGGTATTCGACCCGAGCACCGCAAATATTACGTTTCGGATCATGGCAAACGACTACCTTGAATCAACGCTTATTGCGCCGTTTATTACCGAGCAGCTAGCAAAAAATCCGGGGCTTAATTTTGATATTTTGAGCCCAAGCGATGTTAATCTTCAGGATATGGAAAAAGGCACCATCGACCTTGCTATTAACCGCTTTAACGGCCTGCCCCGCTCATTCCATCAAGCCAGTGTGTGGCGCGACAATTACTGCTGCTTAACACACCCAGACAATCCCTACTTACAACAGCAGAACCTTGAAGGTTATCTGGCACAAGAACACATTTGGGTGAATCGGGCTGGTTGGGGCGTAGAAGCGGCCGTGACGAATAAATCAGGCAGCCAAAAACTCGGCTGGGTCGATGAGGCCTTATGGCAACTAGAACAAACCCGCAATATTCGTGTATTCACCCGCCATTACATGGTGGCAAGCTTGCTGTGCCAATCACCAAAACTTATCGCCACACTCCCTCGCCGCCAAGCCATGTTATTAGCAAAACACACTGATTTGGTGATAAGTCCAGTGCCATTTCAAATCGTGCCTATTGAAGTGAAAATGTTATGGAGCCCTTTGTTACATCACGCAAACCCGCACCAGTGGCTGCGCAGAGAGCTACTTGCCTTTGCCGGTACGGTGGCTGATCGCTAAAAACAACATAATATTGATAAAATCAATATCAGTTATTGAAAACAACAATTTCATAAATAATGAGTGAAGGGCTAGAGTGAAGTTAAGCACATAAACAAAGAGAAAATGATTATGGAAACTTCAGCGCAATTCACTCAACAGGACGGCCTTTACATCAATGGTCAATTACACTCATTCATCGAGCAGCAGCTTTGTAAAAAAAGCGATTTAGCTTGCGAAGAAATTTACCAAACACTGGCAACAATGGTTGATGAGTTTGGCTGCCAATGCCGTAAAACCAAACATCAAGATGATGATGTTTTACAAGCAGACACACTGTTAAAAGCATATAGCACAGTACGTACTCACCCGCATTGTCATGTAGATGCGCAAACTACAACCGCAGTACTCGATGAATACTGTTGCCAAGTACCGGCAATTTTAGTGGTAGCGTTAATGGACACATTAACAGGCATAACAAGTAACGAACCAGGTGCAGAGCACATTTACCAACGTGCAGCACAGTTAACAGGTAAACCATGTGTCTACGCAGTTAAAAGCGCCAATGCCGCTTAATATGGTTCATTATTTGAGTTACTTATTCGCGCGATGATGCTTTTTGCAAAATCACTGCAACTAAGCATCGTCGCATCGGCTACTAGGTTAGCCAAATCAAACGTCATTTCACTTGCGCTAAGCGTCTGCTCTAGAGCTTTTTCTATTTTATTCGCCGCTTCGTGCCAGCCCATAAAACGTAGCATCATGACCGCACTTAAAATACTGCTTGTTGGATTTGCACTGTCTTCCCCGGCAATGCGATTAAATGTGCCATGAGTCGGTTCAAAAAAGGCCACTTCATTATTTAAGTTTGCCGCAGGCATAATACCCACGCCACCGACTTGTGCGGTTAGCATATCAGCTAAGTAATCGCCGTTTTGATTGGTTGTTACCACCACATCAAATTGCTCTGGGGTGAGCAGCGCTTGTTGTAGCATGTTATCGGCAATCACTTCTTTGATGATTAAATCATCTTGCTCGTCACGTTTGATCACTAACCAACGACCATTTTCATGCGCTATAGCGTTAAACTCTTGCTCAGCTAGGGCAAATGCCCAACGTTTAAATGCGCCATCGGTAAATTTAAGTACATTGCCTTTGTGCACCACCGTCAGTGATTCACTGCGCTCTTTAAGGGCAAAGTTGAGCGCGTAACGCATCAAGCGTTCTGCCGCCTCTTTCGAGCTATTTTTAATGCCAATGCCGCATTGATTATCAAAACGAAGTCGGGTAACACCCATTTCTTGACACAAAAAATCAAGCATACGCTCGTTATCAATACTGCCAGCCTGCCACTCAATGCCCGAGTAAACGTCTTCAGAGCTGTCGCGTATTACAGTGATATTGGTTTTTTCAGGTTCTTTTAAAGGTGATGGTAAGTGTGGATAACTGCGAATGGGCCGCATGTTTACGAATAAATCCATCTCATGACGAAGAGCCACATTTAAAGAACGAAAACCACCACCAAGAGGAGTAGTTAACGGCCCTTTGATAGCAATTTTATATTGCCTGACAGCATGTAAGGTTTCTTGCGGGAACCAATCACCATCGTAAAGCGCAGCAGCTTTTTCGCCATTGAACACTTCCATCCAATGTATTTGTTTATCACCTTGATAAGCATGACTCACCGCAGCGTCGACAATATTACGCATTACAGGAGAAATATCTTGGCCAACACCATCGCCTTCAATATAAGCAATAACCGGATTGTCAGGAATATGCCATCGCCCTTTACTATCGATAGTAATTTGTGCGCCCTTTGCTGGCACCGAAATGTGTTGATACTGCATCAAACTTTCCAAGCAATATGTTTTAACATTATTAGTATCAAGAAATAGCTAATTTGTCTGTGCTCATAGCGAAATAACGAGCATTCAACTAATTGATGTATCAATTATTAGTGAATGACATTGGCTATTTCATCTTCCATAGCGCAGAACAACGAGGCGATAAGTTGTGTATCAATCGTGACGGTGTCGTTTTTCAGCGCAGTATCTACGGCAACGGCCTTAACATAAAGCTTTTCACATTCGAACATATTGGCTGCGCCTTTTAACATATGCACATTTCTACTTAAACCATCGATATCCATGTTTTTGTACTGTTCACGCATTTCTACATACTGGCTTTCAAGGCCTTTAATATAGTCATCTTTGAGGGCCTGAAATTCTTTTTCGGGCAACTTGATGTCTGCCAATTCATCACAATCTAAATAGCTGGCAATTTTGTGGCTAAAGCCATTTCTGTCGATTGGTTTGGCTATTAAATCATTAAAGCCTTGTTTCATATAACGGGTGACTTCATGTTTCATAGTATTGGCTGTTAGGGCAATGATAGGTGCAGTAACACCTGTTGCCTGCATCATTTTTAATGCTTCTTGACCGTCCATAATCGGCATTTGAATATCCAGTAGAATAAGGTCAAAGCTGTCTTCGAGGGTTGCTTGCACAGCGTCTTTGCCATTTTCAACGGTGGTCACTGTCAGCCCCATACGCTCTAATATTCGTGCAATTAAACGTCGGTTATCTGGGTGGTCTTCAGCAAGTAGCACGCGCCCTTTTAGATTTTCTGGCGCATCGAGTTTACTAAATGGTGAGGTTTCAATAAGCTTCACTTCGCTCATGTCATTGAGCCAACGTGTGTTATCTGTGGTGTACACCGACATGGTGAAAATAAATTCACTGCCAGAACCCACATTACTTTTAACGCTGATATCACCATCCAATTTCTGCGCAAGGCTCTTTGAAATGTTAAGGCCAAGCCCGGTGCCACCATACTGGCGAGAAATACTAGAATCCGCTTGATAAAAGGCACTGAACAAGGCTTGTTGCTCTTTGTCTGTCATGCCGATACCGGTGTCTTTTACGCTTATCGACAACTTATCGTTATGACAGCTCACCGTTAAGGTTATACGCCCCACTTGAGTGAACTTAAGGGCATTGGTTGTGAGGTTTAATAAGATTTGCCTTAAACGACTCGGATCGGTGATCAAGTAGTCTGGCAACGGGAACTGATAATCCACACTGAATTTTAAGCCTTTATCGCGTATTTGCTTACCGATCAACGACTCAATATTGGCAATGGTGGCAAACAAATCTGTTTCGACTAAATCAATCTCTAGCTTGTTTGCCTCAATTTTTGACATATCGAGTATATCGTTTATTAACCCAAGAACATGGCGGCTATTTTGTAAAATAACGCCAATACCATGATTACGCTCATGAGGCTTGATATCACCAAGCATAATGCCGTCTGCATAGCCAATTATTGAGGTCATTGGGGTACGAATTTCGTGGCTGATATTTGCCAAAAAGCGACTTTTGGCTTCATTGGCATCTCGTAATTCATCAGCCAACTCTTCAAGCTCTAAGGTTCTTAATTGTACTTTTTCTTCTAAGTTTTTGTTTAGCTCTACGTTGTCATCATGTAATAACCTAAACTTGTCAGCAACAGCAAATGCTAGCAACATAGCGTCCATTGCCGTGCCTATCAAACCCAATAAATACAAATTAATTGAGGTGGCTGGCAACAAGCCTAAATTAGTTAAATTCCCGACCATGTTCGGTAGCATCATGGCAATATAGGCAAGCACAAAATAACGTGCCGGCTTAAAGCCAATCAGCATACAACGAATACCAATGTACAGGCCTAAACACAAAGCAACACCGGTAACTAATGTCGCCCAATAAAAACCAAAGCTTGGCCATAAAACACAAAAAGGGATGCCTAAAGTCGCAATAACCCCTACCGTTAAGGATAATTGAGCGAGCTTAGGGAACGTTTCTTTTAATTTGAGTAAATTATTGTAAAACAGAATATTGGTTAATGGTGTTAAGGCAAAACCTAGCCAATGAAGGTGCGGGTTATAGTAGCCAAACAATTGGTCTGATATATGAAAAAAATGACTCCATGCAAACACCCAAGATGCCGTAAATAACGCATAGTAAAGGTGAGTAACATCACGTGAGACTAAATAAATTAATAAGTTATAAAGTCCTAACGCAATCCCCACTCCAAAACAGAGCATCATGATCATATTTTCAAGAGTAATGGTTTCAAAATAATCTTGATAAGGTGTTAGTACCAGTTTTGCTGGGGTATAAAAGTAATCACTTTCAAAATAAGTGATTAGCGTATAGTGTTTATCTTTTTCAAGAGATAAGCGGTTACCATAGTGAAACGCAAATTGATTTGGTTTTACACCGCCTGTAACAAACTGCTGAACCGGTGAGTTTGGATCAGTCATGTCGTAGATTCGACTTTCTATTTTTGATACAAGAGTGTTGTAGGGATAAAGTACTAAATCTTCAAATTCACTTTGATTTTCTATTTCAACGATTAGCCAATAACTGCCTCCGACTGAGCTAATACGAGATTGTGGCTTTTTATTTGCGCGCCATTTAGAGATCTCAGCCACTGACGACGGAAACATATTATCATTTGCGCTTAAAACTTGCCCAACATCATGCAGGTTTTGCTCCGCTGAGACATTCGTGTATACAAATGTCTCTTGTGCAAAGACCGAAGAACATAACAATAGAAAAAGCAGACCACAAATACACAGCTTTAACCGCATTCACTAGACTCCTTCACTACAACAAGCCTGCTGGTAATTAAAATTGAAAAGAAACGTCAAAACCATATCGTCTCCCTTCTCCTTTAAAGTCTTCAAGCATGCCTAGGAACGAGCTTAAATCGAACTTTAACTGACTGTATTCAGTATCAAATAAATTTTTGCCCCACAAAGTAAATGACCAATTATCAACATCGTATTTTAGATGCGCATTAACAATACTAAAACCTTCTTGGCGGGCATAGGGATTCATGTTCTGGTCAAAATAAAACTCAGACTGATAATCGTAAATAATGTTGGCCGATAACGGATACGACGCCAAGCTGGTATCGTATTTTAATCCCGCTGATACATTCCATTTAGAGGTAAAAGGCAGTTGATTATCGGTAATGCTATTACCAAGTGGGTCAACATAGTCCTCAAATTCTGCATGGGGGATATAACCCACTGCAAGTAACATGGCTAATTGCTTAGTTGCTTGATAGTTAATTTCAGTTTCAAGACCATAGATTATTGAATCAGCAACATTTTCAAGTAATTGCACAGGCGGCATTTGCGGTGTTTCTGACGCTTGGTTCATAAACACTTGTTGGTCGTTGTAATCATAATAAAACGCCGCCCAGTTCATTCTTAATTGTTGCTTAGGCCAGTACGACTTTAAGCCAATTTCATGGGCATTCAAGCGCTCTTTACCGTAATTCGCTAAAATTGCTTGTTCTTCAGATGATAAGAAGCCGCCATTGTAGCCGCCACTTTTACTGCCATTTGCAAATCGATAATAAACATTGCTTGCATCAGAATAACGGTAATTAATCGCAATTTGCCCTGTAAAACCGTTATCTGATTGCTCATCAGTAACGCGGTAAAATGGCACCAGCACACCAGTTAAATCGTTCACATCAACCACGGTATTTAATGTGGCGATTGAGTCATACTCTAGTGATTCATAGTCATATCTAAGGCCTGCTGTAATCATCCACTGTTCTGCGACAGGCACTTCAATTTGGCTAAACACGGCCAAATTCTGCATCTTGATTTCATTATCGTAGATAAAGGTAGCAGTTAAGTTTGTTGGTAAAATGCCGCGAAAATCGCGTAAAATATCATTTAAATTATCTTGCTCAATGGTTTCATCCGCGAAATAAACACCACTCGTTAGCGTGTAATCTGCAAATTCATTTAACAATCTAAATTCTTGGCTAAACATTTGGGTATCTAACCCAAGTACCCCTTCGCATAAGCGAGCTGGTGAACCATCGCAATTAAAGGCATGGCTTCTTTGAAGATCATTAAAGCTCGACAATGAAGTAAATGTAGTTTGCTCGTTTACATGCCAATTTACTTCAGCGATAAAGCCATAGCCATCAGATTTATGAGGTGAGTCATTATTTACGCTTACCTCAAAAAAGTCATCACTACCATCATTAAAGCCAAAGTTATCAAAACAGCGTGTTGACCCCGCATCTGCTGGTGAACAAAGTTCACCGGTTAAAGGGTTCGCTACAACACCAATACTCCCTACAGGCTGGACAATACCGTCCCAATCTTCAATATGCGCTTGCAGGTAAAGATCAACCTCATCCCATTCAGACGAAAAAGATACACGGGCATTTTTTTGCTCCATGCCTGCCGTTGGCGAGTCTGCAAAGGTATTTTTTGTTGAGTATTGGTAGTCTTGATAGTTAACAGCAACACGTAATGCACTAGAGTCAGTTAATTGCTGATTCCACACGCCATCGAGGCTCGTGCCATTGTTATTGGCTACTCCTAAGCTCAATGATCCATAGCTATCAAGCTCAGGCCGGTTTGAGCGAATAAGGATAGCACCACCCGTTGAATTACGACCAAATAAAGTCCCTTGTGGGCCGCGTAAAATTTCGAGTTGCTCAATATCATACAAATTCACAATTTGGTTATTGGCGGAGCCAACAGCCACACTATCAAGATACATGGCAACAGGTGACGTATTTGCGGTGTTGTAGTCAAGAAGACCCACCCCACGAATACTTACTGCGGGGGGTGTCCCCTCTGCGGCGTTTTGCGTTATTTTTACATTAGGTGAGAATAAACCAATCTCAGTTGAATCTTTAATATGTTGATTATTGAGTAATTGTCCTTTCACTTGGCTCACCGCCACGCTTACGTCTTCAATTGCTTGAGGACGCTTTTGTGCGTATACACTAATGACTTCCATGTCTTTTCTAGTCTCTGCAGCCTGCGCAACAGCGCTTGCAATGACACAGAGTACCAAGCTTGAACAAGATAGTGTCTTCAGCTTTGGATCAATAAGAAAAGGACGCTTCATTCGCATTTTGACCTTAAAAGAGGGAAACCTGTTAAATTCTTGTAATTTCCAGCTTAGTATAGACCAAAACAAAGATTAAAGTCGCATACAAATAACAAAGACTAGTTATTTGTAATCAACACCATAATTGCCATCAGCATGATCATTCTTTTTCAAACGCATGTTCACCGCTAATCGTTTTGGGTAGACCGCAAATAGAACGTGCCGTTTGCATACCAGCCATTACAGCAGCTTCAACACAGCCCGCATTAACTCCGGTTTTTATCCAATCGCCAGTGATCCGTAAATTGATAAACTGACTACCATCAGTTGCAAGGCGGTATTTACTCGAATCAACCACAGATAACACATAGCGCTCACTGGGGTCTATATTAACGCGCCAGTACTGCTGTTCTGATACTGGTAAAATACTGTGAGGATCACTATAAAAAACCTGCCAATCAAATTTGTTATCAACATACGCATCAGGCCAAAGTGCCTGCATATCTGAACTAAACAAATTATGCATGTTGCGTTTGACTTCTGCCTTCATTTGCTCTGGAAACTGATGTGCAGTTGCAGGAGGGTAACTATCACAACTAAATGCACTACAAAAATAAGCAATATTTTTTGGGCCACTGTCGCTTGGCCAATCTTCTTTATCGACTAAATTACCCATCGCAGCCCAGGTATCAAACGGCTCAACAAAACCACTTAAAATAGGCCCCTCATTGCTTGGCACTGTGTCTTTAAAACCCAGTTGCTGGTTAGTTTTATTCAACCAGACTTGGCAAGCTTGCGTAGCCACACTTTGAACTTTTGTTGCTTGCTGAGAGAGCGCATAATCAACAGCGAGTAATTCAGGGGCTACATGCTCAAGTGAAGCAACCGACACACCTAAAATAAGCGTATCAAAGTCGATACCATGACGAAGAGTGATAGATGGCAGTGCTGTATTAAAATGCTCTTGATAAACTTCTGGCCAGTTACTCCAAAAAGACTCAAGGTTTATTTGATACTCTTGCAGAAGGTGTGCTTGTTCAGAATTAATTTGTGCGTAAATTGGCTCACTAGGCCAACAAGGTAATTGTTTAACATCAATTAACGGCGCATAGTCTTCATTTTTTAGGCTCACTTGCTGACAAAGCTCTATTTCACTTACCAGCGGCTCACCTTGGTCAGTTTGCCCAGCAGATAAGTTAGTTAACTGATGGAAGAACTTAAACTTAACGCCACGCTGTTTTAATAATTCATAAATTGGCGCGAAAATAACATCGCCCATACCCGCTTGCATTTTCCACATTACACCGCCTTTGTAGCAAAGGCCAATACGTAACATAGCAAGCGCAGCCACACCGGCTTCAACATTCGGCTTATTAAAATCACCATTTGGATAAGCAAACACTAAATCATAAAAACCGCGTATCGGTGCTGAATTCACACTATAAGTTTTATTCGCTCCATTTTTTTCAAGCCACTGACGAAAATCGTAGCAATTAATGACACCAAAGCCATCTCGGTAGACTTTATCTTTTATCAGCCCTGTGAGCATAGCAATGGCTAAGTCAGCGCAGATATAAAGTCGTCTTAGTTCTGCGTTTTCATCCAGTAAGTCAATTATCTGCTCTTTGAACCAACGCTTTATCTTGCGAACGATATACCAAATAACGAGGCGATCAGCTTGTTTACTTGTGTGGGTTGTTTGCTGCGAAGTAAACTGCAATAAGTGCGTCAGTAATGAGCGAGGGCTTGATACTACTTCTGCCGCTCCCGCCTCAATATCATCGATAAATTGCCTTGCCCCACCAAGCTGGGTATCAATATCCGTTTTGATCTCTTGGTACATATACTTAAGTAAAGACTGATCTCGTGATTTTTTGGTCACCAATTTTGTTTTAGCTTGGTGCTGCTGACACACTAGCTCAATGCCTTCTGTCCATTTTTTGAGCCATGCTAATGTCATGGTGATAAAATCCCACACCGAAATATCAAGGCTGCCATCAGCAGGATTTCCAGCAACAGTTGGAAAATCAATAGGCCAAGTTTGCCATTCGTTATCAATGAATTCTTGCAAAGCAATAAAACTATGCGGTTTGAATGCCTGCTGCCAGGTTGCCAGCGAATAACTAGCAGGTCGGTTGAGTGAGTTATATACTCCTTCAAGGGTACGAAAACTATTTACATAAGCACCAAACCACACATGTAAACCATGCTCTTCAATACGCTGACCAAAATGGCTATTACGACCACTTGCGCCCTTGCCTCCTAAGCGCCAGCCCTGTTGATACACGGTTATTTCACGATGTTGCTGCCAGTCTGACTGCTCTGTCAGATAAACTGCTGCGGTCATTGCTGCTACACCGCCACCGACAATAGTAATTTTTTCTTTTTGCATGGTTATCCTTTACTCTGGTAAAACTTGAGTTGCGCCAAGTTGGTCAAAATCCATATTGACGTAAAACGGTAAGTGAACAGATTGTTTGCCAAATGCTATGCCGAACATGTCATTAAGCGGAAAACTCGCCAGAGATTTAACATTAAGCTTAAAATCATTATGTAAAAGTGTTAACTGATGGACTTTTTTGATTACAGACGGTGAATGAACCACGCTCTGATAAACTGCTTTATCACCCTCTCCATCGGGAAATTGCTTAAACAAAATTTGATCCATCTGGGGATGAATGAACCCCTCTAACAATTGTTTTAGCAGTGCTAAGTCAATACCTTTAACTTGAGGGTCAAATAAATCAGTAACGCGTTTTGAAAATCGTGAAACGTTGTCGAGCAAATTTTCAGAGATGCTCGCGTCCGTTTGCTCAATAGTTAGCAACTCATGCATTGCTAATTTAGAATCAGGTTTAAACACATCAAAGCATTCAAGGGATATAGCAAACCGACCAGCGTCATCTAACGCAGATGGCATTTGATATTCACATAAATATTTATTGTAACCCCACGCCTCTCTGCCATTAATTAAAGCATAAATGTTATTTACGCTGATAAACGCCGGATACCAATAGAGGTGATTAATATCTCCCTTGACCATTTTTGCTACGGGAAGCCAAATAATGATATCCGTTTCTTGCATCCACCCATGCTCTGAAAAGGGAGGTGTTAAAGAGGAGATTTTTTCTATGTCAGTAAAGGTGAGCAAGCAACTGCTACCTAATACATTAAAAGAGACTGAATCTGTAGCCAGTAAATTCAATGTGGTATCAACATAAGCCTGCATCTTTTGCTCACATGCTGAAACAAAAAAACCATACATTTGCGCATTCGTCATGCGACAGGGAGGTTTAGCAACAGGGTTCGATAAAAAGTGGCTGTAATTTGAATGGTCCGTCATAGTTATTACTTATAATATTGTTTAGTAATAACTATAGACTAGTCTTTATGCATTAGTCACGAGTTGTTCGCAATCATGGCTGAGCAAAAGTTGTTTTGTAAAATACTGAAAAGCGCGTTGATTAAAGTTATCTGATAAAGGGTTCATAAACCCATGGTCATGTTGTGTAATATCACATTGAACACCTGCTTTGGCTTTTAAAGCAGACACCACCGGAGCAAGCTCAAAATGCGTTTCTTTTTTAGGAAAAATAAACCTAAATGGAATAGACGCTTCAAGCTCAAGGTGATTTCTCACTTGTGATGGGTAAAAAGCAATAACCCGTTTTATCGCTGTATTTTTCAACTCTGCTTGAGCACGCCAAACAGCTGTTGCTCCAGCACTAAACGCGATAATTGTTGTAGGCTCACGCAGGGATGACATTTTCAGATGCACTTTTTCGAGATAACCGTCATGGCCACAATGAGTCAGAAAGTGTTGATATTGAAACTGTTCATTAATAGGAAGTTGAATTTGACCCGAATATGGATCACATAGGCACGTTTTGCCACGAAGCTGCTGAGCAAGCTGGGTTAAATGCGCAGTTTTCCCAAAAATATCCGTTACTAACAGGTAATTCATGGTCATACCTATTTATTGTTGTTTTTGTGCCAATTCACACTACACTTGTTTCGAAAAAATATCCAGAAATTAATTGCTGTGTTTAAAAAATAAACCTTGCACTATGAAAAATCTTAACGTAATCTAGTCCTCTGGTTTTAAAAAACCTCGCGGTTAACCCCTTACCTTGATCCAGTAATTCCCGCATATTCGTATAATCACTTGCAACCCGAGTTGCTAAATGACATTTAGATGAATTTATAAATCATCACTAAACTGTCACAAACTTAGTCAACACTGTATGCAAGACAACAAATGTCGGTCTGTATTTTTTAATGCCTTTTAAAGCTCTACAGACACAGACAAAAAGAAAGAGTGAGTTTTATTATGTCATATAAATACAATGGATCTTTGATCCAAATCGCACATCCAGTGCAATCAATTTCGGTTAACAAACAGCGTGTAATCTTTAGTGACACGCAGGGCTTGAAAAATGCCATTTTCCAAAAGGCGAGTGATGCCCGTCAATTTGTTAAGTGGTTAAAAGCCAACTAAAACCAACCGATTAACGCCAGCTACAATGCTGGCGTTATAGTCTACATACCTACTATCACAAACCTAAATCCCTGCTAAACTTAGATTTAACAATACTTAATTATAGGTAGTAACAATGCGTCGTTTCTGGTTGCTTTTGTTATTTTTTTGCAGTGCTGTTTCACAGGCAACTGAACAACCAAAAGTCATTGAGTGGATCATGGTTGATTTTGCTCCCTACTACATCATGAATGACAAGTATGAAGGTACAGGGCGAGATGAGAGCGTAATCAAACTGCTTGAACAAGCGATGCCTGATTACACTTTTAAGCGCTCCCTGTTTCCTGCAAGTCGCGCAGTGCATGAGCTATCAAATCCATATAATAATTACTGTATGCTATCTTTGTACCAAAGTGAGCATCGCCGTCAGCATATTGTTTTTTCTAAACATACATCAACAGTTGGGTTATCCCCTTCTATAGCAATTAGAAAAGAGTTAGTGGACACTCTAGATCTGAACACAGCAAAGCATGTTTCATTAAAAACATTACTTGCAGATAAGCACCTTGCTCTTGGAGTGTCTATGAGTCGCTCATTTGGCAAAGACATAGATAATGTTATAAACACCAGCCATGATGCCAATATTATCTCAAGACCCGGTCGTGACACTTTAGCAAGTTTGACATACATGCTTAATAAGAAACGAATTGATATATTGCTTGGCTACCCCAGCGAGCACTACTATTTAGCTCGTTCAATGGGATTTGAAGATGAGCTCACACAATTGACACTGTCAGAGGCGCCCGATTTAAGCCTTGGTTATATTGGCTGTACGAATAACGAACAAGGTAGTGAGCACATAAAAGAGTTAGATATTACGCTTGAAAAAATAGCCCATACTCAGGCTTTTCACGATGTGATGATAAGGTGGCTACCCGATAATTTGCAGCCTATTTTGGAAAAGAGATTAATTAAAAGAAATGAAAGTGCCGCCCATTAAGCGGCACTGATTTAAACTGTTGTTACTTACGAATACCTTCAATAAATAAACCAATATCAACATGTGTTGATGCTGGGCCAAGGTTGTAGTCGATACCATAGTCAGCTAGTTTTAGGCTAGTTTCGCCTTCAAAACCAACGCGGTAACCACCCCAAGGATCTTTACCTTCACCAATTTTATCAATTTCAAAAGTAATGGTTTTAGTAACACCATTTAAGGTAAATTCACCAGTAACATCCGCTTCATCACCGTCTTCATCAAATTTAATTGATGTACTTTTAAATGTTGCAGTTGGGTATTTATCAACATTTAAGAAGTCTTTACCACGTAAGTGCTTATCACGCTCGGCATGATTTGAGTCGATGCTTTTAGTATCAATCGTTACATTGATTTTAGAAGCATTAGGAGCTTTATCGTCATAGCTAAAATCACCTGAGAAGGTGTTAAAGCGACCATGTAACCAGCTGTAACCTAGGTGCTTAATTTTAAAAGTAACAAATGCGTGCGCACCATCTGTATCAATAACGTAGTCAGCTGCATTTGCGTTAGCTGTTGAGAAAAGTGCAGCACTTAGTGCTGTGCCTAATAGTAATTTTTTCATATTAATCATCCTTCAATGGTTTGATCATTCTAATTAAGGTTTTATCTTTATCGATAAAATGATGTTTTAGTGCCCCTAAAGCATGTAAAACAACCACAGCTATTAGCCCATACGCGGCATAAAAGTGAATTTTACCTGCAATATCTTCTTGGTTCGCGACCGACTCGGGTAATGCCGGTACAGCAAATAAATTAAATACTTCAATTGCACGGCCATCAGCCGTAGAGATTAAATAGCCCGATGTCACAATAACGATTAGAGCTAAATAAATCAGTTTATGTACTGAGTGAGCAACATGATTCATTGCCTTTGAGCTACCAGCAACAGGCTCAGGTTGAGTACCTAACAAGCGCCAACCAAAACGAAACAACAATAATGCCGCTAAGGTAATCCCCACGCTTTTATGTAAATCCAAAGAGCCTTTGTACCATGCGTCATAATAGGTTAACTCAACCATATACACGCCCAAGCCAAACAAACCAAACACCCCAAGAGCCATTAACCAGTGCACTAAGATGGCGACCCAGCCATAACTTGACTTTGAATTCTTTAACATACTCATTTCCTATGAGAATTACGAAACTAAGTACAGCTTAGCTTAGGATTTATATAATTAAAATAGCGTAAAACGAACAGCTTCTGTGCGTATATGCACACTTCAGGGTAAAGAGGAAAGTTAAAAGGCAAAGGTCATATAACTTTTAACTTTGAGTAGCTTAAGAAAATTAAGTTTTATATTTTACTTGCTGTTATTTCAATCCTGTACACTTCAACCCCCTCAGTACCAACCTCAATCGTTGCAGGTTCGTTAAGGTTTACCATTAACTTAGGTTCGTGAAATTTATTGTAAGAGCCATTTTCAAATTTATAGAGTGCTGATGTTAGTGTCACAATTTGCTCGTTCAACGTAGGGGTTACATCAAATTTAAGAATATCATCTGCAGTGACTGTTTCAGTTTTGTCTTCTTCAGTTTTAACAACGTGCGTTTTTACAAGTTGATTATTCAAATAAAGGTTAAGGTCTAATTGCAAACTTTCTGCAGCTGAGGCACCAAATGCAGCGAGAGATAACAGTACCATTCCTAACTTTTTCATTATATTTTCCTTAATAGTAGGCTTACCCCAAAATGGGAAAAACCAACTTATCAGCTACTGAGTCTTGGTGCAATTGTTTAACACTTTGTAAGTTAAGTGATTTATTAGGATACAAAGCACACTTTAGTGATTATCTTGATTGGTGATGACCTACTTGCCATGAAGAAGGCACAGATTTTGAAACTTAAATCTAACCACTTAAAGCTTTAAACAGAAAAATTTTAGCTTCCAGCTATTCGCTTTCTTCCACTAAACCAACATATATCTGGCTATTGGCATCTACCTGAAAGCAGCTGATCAGGTTTTCTTTCACCAGTTCTAACATCGCGATAAAGCTTACTACAACACCACTTCTGCCCTCTTCTACCGTAAAAAGAGTACTAAAAGGCAACTGTGATTGTGCTTCTGAGAGTTTATCTAAAATTAAGCTCATGCGCTCACGGGTCGATAAGGCTTCTGCGGTAATATGATGGTGTTCAAATGTTTTGGCTCGGGCCATAACGTCGCTTAGTGCAACTAACAAGTCTTTCATGTCAACGTCAGGTAACAGTAACTCACGCTCACCAAATTCTGGCACCATTGCTTCGGCTACAAAGATATCGCGGCCTTCGCGAGGAATTTCGTCAAGATTTTCGGCAGCTTTTTTAAATTGTTCGTATTCCTGTAAACGTCTTACAAGCTCAGCTCGTGGGTCTTCTTCCTCTTCAAGCTCTTCATGTTTTGGTAGCAATAATCTTGATTTAATTTGTGCTAATAAAGCTGCCATGACAAGGTATTCACCAGCCAGTTCAAGCTGAAACTCGCTCATCATTTCAACATAACTAACGTATTGCTCTGTAATACTAAAAATAGAGAGCTCTAGTACATCGAGTTTATGTTTTTTGATTAAATACAAAAGTAAATCGAGAGGACCTTCAAAGGTTTCTAAAATGATCTCTAATGCATCGGGTGGAATGTATAAATCTTCAGGTTTATCGACCACCGCTTTGCCATGCAAAAAAGCCAGTGGCAGCTTTTGCTGTACTGGCTCTTGTAAATTATCTGGCGCGTCAAGCTCTGGGCTAGTCAATGAAGTCTCTACTCAAATGGTTTAGTATCACCACAACCCACACGTAAGATTTCGATATCATCATCCGACAAGTCAATTACTGTGGTTGCCTGTTCAGGAAGATAACCACCATGAATAATTAAATCAACTTGCTTTTCAATGCGATCGCGAATTTCATCAGGATCAGCCTCGGTATATTGCTCACCCGGTAAAATTAAAGAACACGACATTAAAGGCTCACCTAACTCAGCCAATAAAGCACAAGTGATCGGATGTTCTATAACACGAATACCAATGGTTTTTTTCTTCTCGTTCAATAAACGCTTTGGTACTTCTTTAGTGCCTTTGAAGATAAAAGTATAAGGCCCTGGAGTGTTATTTTTAATTAATCTGAATAACTGATTATCGACGCGAGCATAGGTTGATAGCTCCGATAAGTCGCGACATACCAAAGTAAAGTTATGATGTTTTTCAACACCACGGATACGCTCAATGCGCTCTTTTGCTTGCTTATTACCAATACTACAACCAATTGCGTAGCCTGAATCGGTTGGATAAACAATCACACCACCTTGTTTAATTATATCAACCGCTTGGCTGATCAAACGTGGTTGCGGATTATCTGGATGAATATGAAAAAACTGACTCATTATACGCTCCTATTGCCCTTCCCATGCTTGCCAAACCCCTTGGCAATCTTTTGGTAAGTATAAATTTTTACCCAGCTCTAACCAACTTGTCGGAAAATGAAAATCTGAGCCTTGCGATGCAAGTAACCCGTATTCACGACTCAATTCACCTAAAAACTGGCGCTCACTCGGCGCTTGCTGTGGTTGTGCCACTTCCATAGCATCGCCACCCGCGTCTTTAAATTCAATAATTAACTTACGCAGCCACTTGTTCGACATTTGATAACGCCCAGGATGTGCAAGTACAGCAACTCCACCAGCTTGATGAATAGCAGCAATTGCTGTTTGCATATCGCACCAACTACTTGGCACATAGCCTGTTTTTCCTCGCCCTAAGTATTTTTTAAATACGCCTGGGAAGTTTTTAGCTACACCACGCTCAATCAGTGCACGGGCAAAATGCGCGCGTGTGATTTGTGCGTTTTCAGCAAATGTTTTTGCTTGGTCGTAAATGCCTTCAAAACCATTTTTAGCAAGGCGGCGACCAATCTCGGTTGCTCGCTCTTCACGTTTGGCTTGTTGCGCTTGTAATAATGACAACAGTGAGTCATTTTCATCATCAACATTTAAGCCAACAATATGAATTTCGAAGCTTTCCCATTTTGTTGATACTTCAACACCAGCAATTAATTTAAGCGGTAAATTATCATCAGCTATGACTTGGCGAGCTGGTTTTATGGCACTTAACGTGTCGTGATCGGTAATTGCAAACACATCTATGTTTTTCTCAACCGCGCGGTGTAACAATTGCTCGACTGATAGCTGACCATCAGAGTATGTGGTGTGGCTATGTAAATCGTATTTTATCAAAGGGAAAGACTGCTTTACGTAAGTTCTTGAATCAATGATGTGAGTATAACAAAAATTTACTGCGAGGGCGTGATTATCTTTTTATGTTAGACATATAGCTGTGTGTACTAGTCACATAAATGGGCAATTACGATAGGTAAATACACAACACGTATTAATATGTAAATTAATGCTTGACAGTATCGGCTCAGGTACGCTTTACTGTATGCACTTTCAGACACGTTAAATAAGAAACAACAATGAACAAAACAATTCAAATCACAATTTGGTGGTGGCACTCGTAACAAGCGGGTGACGAATTGTCGTGTCTAACGATTTCTAAACCCGCTCATGTAGCGGGTTTTTTTATATCTAAATTTTAAGGTTTTATAATGAATTACATAGCAACTCTTACACATCATTGGTGGTGGCGCCTGGCTTAGCGGGACGGTAAGGGTCTATCTAATTTATAGGCATCTTTATACGAACCCCGCCAAGCATCGCTTTGCGGGGTTTTGTTTTTTAAAGAGTTTTTGGGAATGAGGGAGAATGAGGTTTGATTTTTAGTCATATAACAACGACACCGGGTGAAGTAACCAGTATCACTCAAGTGCGCGATTACATAAGTAGCCCACTTGCGTTATACAGTTTACTCGATAAGCCTAATTCACTGCTGTTAGAGTCTGCTGAAATTGATTCTAAAGACAGTGTAAAAAGTCTAATTTTGGTTGACTCAGCGCTACGTATTGTTTGCCAAGGCAAACAGGTCACACTCACTGCACAGTCAAATAACGGCAAACAATTACTGCCTTATTTACAAACTCATGTGCAAAACTGCTCTGCAGAGCTTGTAGAAGACACATTAACCTTAACCTACAACGAGATTGCCAGCGATATTGATGAAGCCAGTAAACTAGTTGCAGATAACGCATTTAGTGCACTACGCAGCTGCATAAATAGTATTAAAAGCACCACAGACAATCCGTTTTCTGTGTTTTTAGGTGGTGTGTTTGCCTACGATATGGTTGCTAATTTCGAAACTCTTTCTGATGTGCCTGACGGCGAAAATAGCTGCCCTGATTATGTTTTCTACCTCGCCGAAACGTTAGTTGTCATCGACCATCAAGCAAAAACAACCGAGCTAATTGGCAATGTGTTTAACGGCCCACAAGTTCATGCTAATTGTTTTGAGGTTGGTCAACAGTTAGAGCGTTTAAATGCCGTATGTGACAATGCACAAAGCTATCAAGGGCAAAAGCAAGCAGGCTCAAACCCAATTTCTGTTGATGTTAGCGACGAGCAATACTGCGAACATGTCATCAAGTTGAAAAAGAACATCGTTGATGGCGATATTTTCCAAGTTGTTCCGTCACGTACTTTTTCTCTCGCCTGCCCTGACTCACTTCATGCTTACAGCCAATTAAAACTACAAAACCCAAGCCCATATATGTTTTATATGCGCGATGAAGAATTTGTGTTATTTGGCGCATCGCCCGAGTCAGCCCTCAAATATTGCCCAGAGAGTAAACAAGTTGAGGTATACCCTATTGCCGGCACTCGCCCTCGAGGCAAGTTTGCTAACGGGCAAATTAATCCAGACCTAGACAGCCGCATTGAGCTTGAACTTCGCAACGACCAAAAAGAGCGTGCTGAGCACCTTATGCTAGTTGATTTAGCGCGAAATGATGTTGCCCGTATTAGCGTACCAGGCACACGTCACGCGAAAGAATTATTAAAAGTAGACCGCTATTCACAAGTGATGCACTTAGTTTCACGTGTTGTTGGCACTTTAAAGCCTGAACTCGATGCGCTGCATGCCTACCAAGCCTGTATGAACATGGGCACCTTGGTGGGCGCGCCTAAAGTTCGCGCCGCTGAATTAGTTCGTCAAACCGAACAAAAACGCCGCGGCAGCTATGGTGGTGCTGTGGGTTATTTAACAGGTGATGGTGCCATGGATAGCTGTATTGTGATTCGCTCTGCCTTTGTTAAAAACGGCACAGCCTATGTGCAAGCAGGTGCAGGTGTGGTGTTTGATTCAGATCCACAATCAGAAGCCAATGAAACCCGTGCTAAAGCACAAGCTGTGATCACTGCGATTCAATCGACTTACGAGGCACAATAATGACGACAACATCAGCCTATAAAATCTACTTTTTAGATAACTTTGATTCATTTAGTTATAACTTAGTCGATGAACTTTCTATGTTAGGGTGCCAGTTAGTGGTATACCGTAATAACATCAGTGCACAAAGCATCTTCGACAAAATGTGCCAAGAGACAGTGCCTGTATTATTAGTGCTTTCACCTGGTCCTGGCGCGCCATCTGATGCGGGTTGTTTAATGGAGCTCATTGAACTGTGTAAAGGCCGCTTCCCGATGCTGGGTATCTGTTTAGGACAGCAAGCTCTAACACAAAGCTACGGCGGGGTTATTGGTCATGCCGGCGAAACTGTGCATGGCAAGTCATCAATTATTACGTTGACTGAGCACCCAGTATTCGCAGGTATGGGCGATAAAATGCCAGTTGCTCGTTATCATTCATTAATGGCAACTAAAGTCCCTGATGATGTTGAAGTAATTGCTTGTTATGAAAATATTCCAATGGCAATTTACCATCAACAAGATAATGCCCTTGGCTATCAGTTTCATCCTGAGTCAATTTTAACGCCAAATGGCGCATTGCTATTACAGCAAAGCATTGAATTTTTAACCGCACGCGTGCAGTAGAGGAATAACATGGAAGCAACAACTCAAACCCAGTTAAACCAATTATTAGCAAAGCAAGATTTATCGTTTTCGCAAGCAACTGCATTGTTTGATGCCATCATGAATGGCCAGCTTAATGATATTGAATTAACTGCTGCACTTATCGCCCTAAAACTAAAAGGCGAAACAAGTGATGAAATCGCCGGTGCGGCAGCATCAATGCGCGCCAATGCAGTGCCATTTAAAACCAGCAAAACCTTGCTTGCAGATAGCTGTGGTACCGGTGGCGATGGCTCAAACACCATTAATATTAGTACCACTGCTGCTATTGTAGCCGCCGCTGCGGGCATCAACATGGTCAAGCATGGTAATCGCAGTGTATCGAGTAATTCTGGCTCAGCGGATTTACTAAAAGCCTTGGGTATCAATATCGATATGAGCCCTGAGCAAGCGGCCTATTGTTTAGAAAATACGGGGTTTGCATTTTTATTTGCACCGCATTATCACAGTGGTGTACGCCATGCGATGGGCGTGCGAACAGCCCTTAAAAGCCGCACAATTTTTAATATTTTAGGGCCGCTGGCAAACCCTGCAGCCCCTGAGGTGCAATTGCTTGGTGTTTATGACCCTTCGCTGTGTTTACCAATGGCCGAAACCTTAAAAACCCTTGGCACAAAACGCGCCATGGTGGTTCACGGTGCAGGCACTGACGAAATTGCCTTGCACGGGACAACCAAAGTGGTTGAGCTAAATAACGGTGAACTGAGCGAATACACGCTAACAGCGAGCGATTTTGGTCTTGCAAACTATTCACTTGAACAACTTGCAGGCCAAGGGCCAGAATATAACGCAAAAGCAAGCTTAGCGATTTTACAAGGTCAAGGTGAGATGGCGCATAACGCAGCCATTATAGCCAACGTTGCCGCCCTTCTTTATTTAACCGATAAAGCAAGTGATTTAAAAGCAGCCGCAGATCAAGTAAGCGAATTATTAGCATCAGGTAAAGCGATGGACACATTGAACGCAATTATTGAGGTAAGTCATGGCTAACGTGTTAGACAAAATTGTTGCCGACAAACGCATTGAATTAGAACAAAGAAAAGCACAGCGCCCGCTTGAGTCATTCATTGGCGATGTTGTGCCAACCAAGCGTGACTTTGAAGCGGCGTTAGCAGCAACAGGCACACAATTTATTTTAGAGTGTAAAAAGGCCTCACCGTCAAAAGGGCTTATTCGCGAACCATTCAATTTAGACGAAATTACATCGGTTTATAAAAAATACGCAACTTGTATGAGCGTATTAACTGACGAAAAATATTTCCAAGGTAGCTATCAGTACCTCGAATACGTGCGCAGCCAAGTGGAGCAGCCGCTTATTTGTAAAGACTTCTTTATTGATGAGTACCAAGTTTACTTAGCACGCTTATCTGGTGGTGATGCCATTTTATTAATGCTCTCAGTCCTTGATGACGAGCAATATTTAGCGCTTCACAAAGTGGCTGACTCTTTAAACATGTCGGTACTAACAGAAGTCAGTAATGAGCAAGAAGTAAGTCGTGCACTTGCACTTAATGCCAGCCTAATTGGTATTAATAACCGCGACCTTCGTGATTTAAGTACTGATCTTGCAACAACAGAGCGATTACGCCAGCTTATCCCAAATGACAAAGTGGTTATTTCAGAGTCGGGCATTTATACCCATAAAGATGTAAAACGCCTTGCGCCACTGTGCGATGGCTTTTTAATTGGCAGCTCACTAATGGCTGAGCGCGACTTAGAAGCCGCATGTCGTAAAGTCATTTTAGGTGAAAACAAAGTGTGCGGTTTAACTCGTTCACAAGATGCGATGGCAGCCTATGCCAGTGGTGCGGTGTATGGTGGCTTAATTTTTTATCCTAAGTCACCGCGCTATGTTGATATCGACTGTGCCAAGCAAGTTACGCAAAGTGCCCCACTCGCGTATGTAGGTGTGTTTGTCAATGCGCCTCTTGAACAAGTGGTCGATTATGCTCAAAGCTTGAAACTAGCTGCAGTGCAATTACATGGTGACGAGAATAGCGAGTATATTCAAAGTCTCAGAAAGCAATTACCGCTTGGCTGTGAAATTTGGAAAGCCCAAGCCGTTAAAGGTGAATTACCTAAACCGCTTGAAGGGGTTGACCGCCATTTATACGATACTTACAGCAAAAGCCAAAAAGGCGGCACTGGCGAAGCATTTGATTGGTCTGTGCTAGAGACGGCAACGGTACCTTTTATGTTAGCCGGTGGTTTGAATCCAGAGAATATTCATGCAGCGCTTTATCGCGGTGCTAATGGCCTTGACCTAAATTCTGGCGTTGAAACGTCAGCGGGCAAAAAGTGCCAAACAAAATTACAAAATGCGTTTTCGCATATCAGAAATTATTGAGGTTAGAATGCAAAATCCAGCTTATTTCGGTGAATTCGGTGGTATGTTTGTACCACAGCTGCTTGTGCCGGCACTCAAGCAACTAGAAGCAGAGTTTAATAAATCACAAAACGATCCAGCTTTTCAGGCTGAGTTTGAAAAGCTATTAAATGAATACGCAGGTCGTCCTACGCCATTAACTCTGACACGTAACTTAGTTAAAAATCCTAAGGTAAAACTGTATTTAAAGCGTGAAGATTTACTCCATGGTGGTGCGCACAAAACCAACCAAGTACTTGGTCAGGCATTGCTCACCAAGCGTATGGGTAAAAAAGAAGTGATTGCAGAAACAGGTGCCGGCCAACACGGTGTTGCAACGGCCCTTGCGTGTGCCCTACTTGGCTTAAAATGCCGTGTTTACATGGGTGCAAAAGACGTTGAACGTCAGCAACCAAACGTATTTCGTATGAAACTAATGGGTGCAGAGGTTATTCCTGTCACAGCAGGCTCTGGTACTTTAAAAGACGCAGTAAACGAAGCATTGCGTGACTGGTCAGCAAATTATAAAGATGCTCACTATTTACTTGGCACTGCAGCAGGCCCTCACCCATTCCCAACCATGGTGCGTGAGTTCCAAAAAATGATTGGTGAAGAAGCAAAACAACAAGTGCTTAAAGCTGAAGGGCGCTTACCGGATGCGGTGCTGGCTTGTGTAGGTGGTGGTTCTAACGCCATTGGTATGTTCACAGACTTTATTGATGAGCCAAGCGTAAAACTAATTGGTGTAGAACCCGCTGGTAAAGGCTTAGATACCCATCAACACGGTGCTACGCTATGTAAAGGCACAAAAGGCATTTTACACGGTACCTATACTTATATTATGCAAAATGACGATGGCCAAATTGAAGAGTCTTATTCTGTATCAGCAGGTCTTGATTACCCAGCTGTAGGCCCACAGCATGCTCATTTGCATGAAACTGGCCGTGCAGAGTACGTTGGTATTAGCGATACTGAAGCGCTTGAAGCGTTCCAACTACTGGCTAAAAACGAAGGGATTATTCCAGCGCTTGAATCAAGCCATGCCCTCGCATACGCCCTTAAATATGCCGAACAACAAACCGAAGACACTATTTTAGTAGTAAACCTAAGTGGCCGAGGCGATAAAGATTTGGCTCACGTACACAGTGTTTTATCAGAAGGAGGCGCGCTATGAGCCAGACCAACCGTTACGGACAAATGTTCGCCACATTAAATGAAACGAATCAAGGTGCCTTTGTACCGTTTGTTACTATTGGTGATCCTAATAAAGCACTCAGCGTAGAAATCATTAAAAGCTTAATTGATGGCGGTGCTGATGCCCTTGAGCTTGGTATTCCGTTTTCAGATCCGATTGCAGATGGCCCGGTGATCCAAGCTGCCAACATTCGTGCGCTTGATGAAAACATTAATACCCAAGATTGCTTTGATATCATCAAACAAGTGCGCCAGTACAATGCCGATATTCCAATTGGCCTGTTATTGTATTCAAACCTTGTGTTTAAGCGTGGCCTTGAAAAGTTCTATCAAGATGCTAAAGAAGCAGGTGTTGATTCAATTTTAGTGGCTGACGTACCGCTGCATGAATCAAAGCTGTTTCGCCAAACAGCAATGAAAAATGGCATCGACCCAATTTTTATTGCTACACCGAATGCAGATGATGACACTCTTCGAGAATGTGCTTCATATGGTCGTGGTTATACATACCTTCTTTCACGCGCAGGTGTAACAGGCACAGAAACCAAGGCACAAATGCCAGCAGATTCATTAGTCAAAAAGCTAAAAGATTACCATGCTGCACCGGCATTATTAGGCTTTGGCGTATCAACACCGGAAGATGTTAAATCAGCACTCGATTCAGGGGCTGCTGGTGCGATTTCAGGCTCTGCGGTTGTTAAAATCATCGAGGCGAACCTTGATGACCAAGCAGCAATGCTAACTGGTTTAAAAGAGTTTGTAGCCAGTATGAAAGCCGCTACAAAGTAAGTTGTTTTATTACTTAAAAAGGGCCTTAAAGGCCCTTTTATGTATCTACTCATTAATTATTAATGGTGGCGGTGGATGCCGTCAATACTAATTCGCTTAATTAAGCGGGCTTTTTGAGGCAAGAAAACCTGTTCGGTAACAAGGCAAAAATTTTGTAGTTTAGTTGCTCTAAATAAAAAATTTTTAACGCAGTTAACGTAAGGTTTAATCCCTCAAAATGAGTGCGTATTAGTGCGAGTTGGTATCTATCTCTTCGATAAACTTACGATTAAAAGCCTCTAAGTCGGCTGGGCTTCGGCTTGTGACTATGCCATCATCAACACACACCTCTTGATCAACCCAATTAGCTCCTGCATTGATTAAATCAGTTTTGATACTTGGGTATGACGTCACTTTGCGGTCACGTAGTTTGTTAATTTCGGCTAGTAACCATGGGCCGTGGCAAATCGCAGCGATAGGCTTGTTTTTGCCTGCACTGAAAAAGCCATCAACAAAGGCTTTAGCTTCACTGTTTTGGCGTAAAGTATCTGGATTAAATAAACCGCCCGGTAATAATAGAGCATCATATTCACTTGAATCTGTCTCACTGACGATGCGGTCAACGCTTACACGTTTTCCCCATTGATTTTCATCCCAACCAGTAATGTCATCTCTTTCAAGCGAAACAACTTCGACTTCAGCCCCTGCTTCAAGCAACGCACTGCGCGGTGATAGCAGCTCACTCTGCTCAAAACCATTTGTTGCTAATATCGCTACTTTCTTACCGTTTAGTTGGCTATTTAGATTTGACATGCTATCTCCTTATTTGTGAAAACTCACACTAATACAGCAGACACCATGCCAAATATAACCAACTGAAAATATTGAATTTATTTAAAATTCAAAGCGACACACCCTGTAAAAGCTACAAGACCTTTGCAAATCCTGCTTATAGGGCGTCTTTTAGGGCTTTTGCAGGTTTAAAAACAGGTTTGTTGGCGCCTTCAATTTCAATTTCTTCACCAGTTTGTGGGTTGCGCCCTTTTCGGGCAGGGTAATAACTCAAGGCAAACGTACCAAAGCCATTAATTTGCACTTGGTCACCCTCAGAAAGTGACTTTTCGATAGCATTTAACATGCTCGTTAAAGCTGCTTGTGTGTCTTTTTTTGTTAATTCGCTGTGGGCAGCCATTTGAGATACTAGTGCGGCTTTATTCATAAAATGCTCCAAAATACGCCGCTTAATCATCTGAGGTTAAGCGGAAAAAGATAAGGTAAAACAACCTAAACGCAGGTTTAGGCCAGATTGGCTCGGGAGGCTAAGCTTTCAGGGCAACTAAGTCAACCTTGTATCTTGCGCAATAACTTGATACAACCCAGTATCATTTTAAATTAGAGCATTTATAAACCTATGCATGCGATTATTGAATACATCCCGCTGATTTTGTTTTTTGCGGTTTTCAAGTTAGTTGATATTTATTGGGCAACAGCCTTGCTGATGCTAACCACCTTAATTCAAGTTGCTTATTGTTATTTTAAAGATGGCAAAGTACCAACCCGTCACTGGGTGTTTTTTGCTATAGCGGTGGTATTAGGTACGCTGACCTTAGTATTCCACGACGAGCAGTTTGTAAAATGGAAAGCCACCATTGTTTATGCCATTTTCAGTGTCACTTTGTTAGTAAGCCGCTATGTGCTTGGCAAAAATCTTGTGAAAAAAGCACTTAGCTCAGTTTTAGAAAATGCCTCTGAAAGTAAACAAGAAATTGATGTACCAGAAGCACTATGGAATAAACTTAACCTGTTTTGGGTTGCAGTGACCGCAGGTATCTCTGCGCTAAATATCTATATTGCCTATAACTTCTCGCTCGATTTTTGGGTTAACTTTAAAGTGTTTGGTTTAATGGGTATTACCTTTGTTTGCGTGTTAGCAACGATCATTGCCCTTTTCAAATACTTACCTGAAGATGACGAAAAGAAAGATCCTAAGCAATCTTAATGTCATAAATCTGTCGTCTTAGCTTGTTAGCGTAAATAAAAAACACGCTGAGACGACATTGAACGCTAACCAATACCGCTGGTTTGAATTTACCCTCATATTTGTTTCTTTACCGCTATTAGGCTTTTTTCTGCGTGCCTATCTCGCGAACTGGCTTATTCCTGCCCTTATTATTTTAATGACTGTTTGCGGCATGTTGCTGTTATCAGACCCCCACTTTAAGCGTTTTCGTTTAACTAGCCTTGGGCAATTTAGTGCGGTAAAACGTCGCTTATTTAGTTTTTTCTTTTTAGGGGCGCTATTCTCAGGGATGTTTTACGGTATCATGAATCAAGAAAACTGGTTTTCACTGCCAAGAAATTCATTTAACGATTGGCTAATGTTGCTATTGCTCTACCCCATTTTATCGGTGATGCCGCAAGAGCTTATTTTTAGAACTTACTTTTTTCACCGCTATAAACGGATTATGCCAAGTAAAACCGTGCGTATCATCGTCAGTGCATCGGTGTTTGCGTTGGCTCACATTGTCTATGCGAATGTACTCGCAGTACTGCTAGCATTTTTAGGTGGGCTGCTGTTTTCTTACACCTATGCGCAAAGCCGTTCTACCTTCGTGTGTGTAATTGAACACAGTTTATGGGGGTTATGGATGTTTACGCTTGGCTTAGGTGATGTGCTTGATGCAGGGGCCTTTTAATATAAAAAGAGAGGCATAAAAAAGCCGCGCAAGTGCGCGGCTGAGTATTGAGCTGGCTTTTAAAATCCGAAAATACTAAATGCAAAAAACTTTGTTGCGACCGTATTTACAAAGATAAGTAATAAAATTGCCGGAATAAACGTTGATAGCGAAAAGTTCACATACTTCTCTGTAAAACTACCGATATACCCTTCAGAGCCTTGGCTTAACTCTTCAGAAAGGTTCGCTTTTTTCCAACGATACATAACGAATAAACACACCATTAAACCATTAAGAGGTAAAATCGTGTCGTAAAACACATCATAAACAATATCGAATAAGCTCTTATCCGCACCGCCGTAACTAACAAAATTTGTTAATGATTCAACCATACCAAACGACATCGTGCACAGCACAGTTAAAACACCGGTTGATAAAGTTAAAATAGCTAACGCTTTTTTACGGCTAATGCCTTTGCGATCACTTAATGAAGCTGTCGGTACCTCAACAATCGATACAAGCGATGTAATTGCAGCAAAAAAGACTAATAAGAAGAATACAAACGCTACAACTGATGCACCCACGTAACCAATATCAGCTTGAAGCGCTAATAAAATTTTCGGTAAGTATACAAAAATCATCGACACTGATGAGTCAGATAACGTACTTGGATCTGTATTCGGGTTAAAACTAAAAATAGCCGGTAACACCATAAGACCCGCAATAAAGGCAACAAGAGAGTCTGTTACAGCAACCATTTTAGCACTGCCAACAATATCGTCTTTCTTAGAGATATAAGATGCATAGGTCATTAAAATACCCATACCCAGTGACAATGAGAAAAACGCTTGAGCTAATGCACCATTTAAAACGCTCGCATCCATTTTACTGAAATCAGGAACGATGTAGTACTTCACACCTGCCATGGCATTATCCAGTGTTAAAACGTAAACAACCAGCGCAGTGAGTAGTACAAATAAAGCTGGCATCATAAACTTAGCCGCTTTCTCGATACCTTCTTTTACACCACCAACCAGAATCAAGTTAACAATGATTGCAACCACGGCCATATAGCCAAACACTGTGTAGCTATTGATAAAAGTGCCAAAATTATCAGGCTGTGCTAAGGCATCTAGATTACCGAATGCAGTTTGCGATAAATAACCGAAAATCCATACGGTGATCACCATGTAAAAAACGGCAATCATAAACGGCGTTAATACCGCTAAAAAGCCAGCAAAGTTCCATTTTGGATCATTACCCGCTAAGATTTTGTATGAACCAAGCGGATCTTTCTGTGCTTTTCGGCCCATCGCCATTTCGGCCATCATCACAGGCAAACAGATAAAAATCACAAACAGTGCATAAACTAAAAGAAAAGCACCACCACCGTTTTTTGTAGCTGAAACAGGAAAACCTACTAAGTTTCCGATACCTACAGCAGAACCGGCTGCCGCTAAAATAAAACCGAGGCGGGAGCTAAAGTGCTCGCGTTTTTCGCTCATTTAAAAACCTTATTATTATTTTCTCAACCCAGCGACTCTACCAGTGTTACACCGCGTATTTCAAGCTTTATAAGTGAAAGCTATAAGCAAAGCTGTAAAGATTATTTAGCGACTGAACACATATGTATGACACAATAATCTCTCGTCTATTGCTAACAATATGCTACTATTTTCTAAAAATAACATTGAGAACTCACTATGCTGTATATGATTTATTCAACTGATGTTGAAAATAGTTTAGAAGCCCGCAAATCTGCACGCCCAGCTCACTTAGCTCGCCTTCAAGAGTTAGACGATCAAAATCGTTTATTCACAGCAGGCCCTCTTCCTGCAATTGATAGCGAAGACCCAGCTGAGGCTGGTTTTACAGGCTCATTGGTGGTCGCGCAATTTGATTCATTAGAAGCAGCACGCGAATGGGCAGCAAACGACCCTTATATTGCTGCAGGTGTTTATGACAACTCAGTAGTAAAACCATTTAAAAAGGTGTTTGGTTAAAGCCTGAACTCAACTGAATCAATAATTCAGTGTTTGTTCACGGCTTATTAACTAAGATCTGGCTATCAAATTACAGAATTTAACGTAATTACTTGAATTTTAGTTAATTGGTTAATTAAACTAAATGGGTCTGGTTTAGGAGTTCCCCGTCATGCGCATATTATTAGCCTTCAGTTTTAGTCTTTTATTTGCATTATCAAGCTTTCATGCTGATGCCAATAAAAACCAAGCACCTGAGGTGACTAAAAAGCAAGCTGTGATGATTGCCAAAAAGTCTGAAGATGGCCGAACCCTAAAAATCACAGAGCAAGACAAAGTATTTACCGTAAGAATTTTAAAAACGAACGGCCATGTGGTTGACGTCCATGTGAACAAAAAGACTGGCGAAGTGAAAAAGGATTAAGAATGCGAATTTTAGTTATTGAAGATGATTTACACTTAGCAGATAACCTTCGTAATGCTCTAGAAAAAGAGCGTTATAGCGTTGACCTTTGTCACGATGGTGAAGCTGGTTTATTCCACATTACTGAGTACCCGCTTGATATGGCGGTGGTAGATTTAGGCCTTCCAAAAGTAGACGGTATCGAATTAATTACCAAAGCTCGCGCTCAAGGCATTACCATCCCTATTTTGATTTTGACGGCGCGTGACCGTTGGCAAGATAAAGTAGAAGGCCTCGATGCAGGTGCTGATGATTACCTTACAAAACCGTTTCATGTTGAAGAGCTAATTGCCCGCTGTAATGCCCTTATCCGTAGAAGTGCAGGTAAAGCAAATCCAGAAATGACAGCTGGTCCTATCAAAATTCATACTCGCTCACAGCAAGTGTGGGTTAACGATAAAGAACTTAGCTTGACTGCATACGAATACAAAGTGTTAGAGTACCTAATGGTTAACCCTCAAAAGGTAATTTCTAAATCTGAGCTAACAGAGCACATTTACGATCAAGACTTCGACCTTGATTCAAACGTAATCGAAGTATTCGTATTGCGTTTACGTAAAAAGCTTGACCCTGATGGCACCCTTAACCCAGTTGAAACATTACGCGGCCGTGGTTATAGGCTTAAAAGTCAGTGGTAGCATCGCAAATACCGCTTAAAGTAAGGCAAGGATTTATCCTTGTCTTTGTTTTATTAGTCGCCCTACCAATTCTGTTTTTCTCAATTGGTAAGGCTTATTACGCCTCTTTGGTCGAAGCGACCGAAAAAACCCTTGAAGCTCACTTATATTCATTAATCTCTGAAGTCGATTTCACCGAACGCGGCATTGTTATGCCAAGTACCATCTTAACTCCAGAGCTAAATAGATTGAACTCAGATACCTATGCGATGATTTATCGCGGCGACTTACCTGTTTGGTATTCTGAATCAGCCACCAACATCAACTTTATTCCTGATAACTTTGAAGCTCCAGCAGGCTCTGCTGACTTTCGCCGTGTTGAATACAACAATACCGTGTACTGGCAATTAACACTTACCGTTATTTTAGAAAACATTGACCAATCGGAGCATGCCCGTTTTATCTTATTAAAACGTAATGATGCTCTACTTAGGCTGATGGATGGCTTTAAACAAACACTGGTTAATTGGATGTATGTGATGGGTGTGGCCATTGCTGCGCTGATGGCAATTGGTTTTGTGTGGAGTGCAAGACCACTGCAGCGTCTCGATAAAGAAATTAAAGCCATTGAATCGGGCGATAACCAGCAAATAAAAGGTCTTTACCCGGTTGAGTTGCAAACTATTAAAGCCGACTTAAACTTATTGCTTGAATCGCAGCAGCGCCAAAAAGAGCGTTACCGCGCATCATTAAGCGATCTTGCTCATGCATTAAAAACGCCATTGGCAGTGCTTAAGTCAAGCCCATTAGCCAATGATGCTGATGCACAAGAGCAATTGGATCGTATTAATGTGATGATCGAACATCAATTAAAACGTGCCGCTACGGGTGCCTCTGATACATGGAAAAAGCAAACCCATATTAAGCCGGTTATCGAGTCAATTTTAAGTGCAATGAGTAAAGTGTATCGCGATAAAGATATTATTTTCACTTCTGAGGTCAGTGAAAAAGATTATTTTTTAGGTGATAAAACAGATTTAATGGAACTGCTTGGTAATTTAATCGATAATGCTTGTAAAGCTTGCCGTTCGCAAGTCGATATAAAGGTTAAGCAAAATAAGCAATTAACTCTCAGCATTTGTGATGATGGACCAGGTGTCCCAGAGCAAAAACGTGAATCGCTACTAACCCGCGGCACCCGACTCGATACATATGAGAGTGGGCATGGTGTTGGTATGGCCATCGTATCAGATTTAGTAAACTCATATAATGGCACATTGACTATCCGAGATGCAGAAAAACTGGGTGGTGCTGAGTTTATATTAGAGTTTAATTATCATGATAAAAAATAAACAATTCACTATAACACTCACTTTGTGCGTTGCTCTTGTAACACTGGCATCACAGGCTTCACAAGCACCACATGATTGCCAGTTAACAAGCAACAATACCGAAGAAACTAAGCGTTATATTCAATGTCTTGACCAAGTGATTAGCGATTTGCAACGCGATCAAAAAATGTGGGTAAATAAACTCACTATGGATATTGAAAAAATCAAAGAAGACACGGGAAATAGTCAATTACTGCCTATCTTTAAAAGAAGCTTAGTGAATCAAGAGCGCTATCTAGAAGACAGCTGTCGTTGGCGATACTTAAATGAAATGCCAAACGCAACCAAAGCAGCCATTACCTATAAGCTTTGTGAAATAAATATCCTTAGTAATCACTTAAATATTCTAAAACAACCTCTTAAATAAAAGGCGCGTTAGCGCCTTAATATTTAATTTTTGCTTAATCTAGCAAATTGCTATTGATCAATTGTTAACTCTTCACCGTTACCAAGTAAAGTTGCAAGCCACCGCCCTTCTTGGCTGGTTTCTAAAGCAATTTTTACTATCATGGTCAGTGGAACTGACAGCAACATACCTACTGTTCCCATCAGCCAGCCCCAAAAAATTAACGATAAAAAAACCACCAGCGTTGATAAACCTAAGCCTTTGCCCATGAACTTTGGCTCGACGATATTACCCATCACGGTATTAATCATTAAATAGCCACCAGCAATGATCCCTGCAACTAGCGGCCCTTGCGTTATCAAAGCAAGTAATACAGGAGGTACCGCTGCAATGATAGAACCAATATTAGGAATGTAGTTAAGCATAAAAGCAACAACACCCCACAATACAAAATAATCAACGTCCAGTGCCCAAAGCATAAACCCAGCTAAAAGACCTGTCGCCAAGCTAACCATGGTTTTTATTGCGAGGTAAGAGTTTATTGACCCTAGAAAGCGATCAATTTGTTGCATTTTCATTTCTGGGTCATCGAGTGCTAAATGAATTTTTTTATTCAGCATCGGCCCTTCAAACAGCATAAACACCACGGTTAATATAATTAGGAACAGGTTGGCCATTACTCCCCCTAATCCCGTTAGCATATTTGTTGCAACATCGATCATTTTGCCCGGATCGAATAAAGAAATAATCTGCTCTTTATCAATCAAAATATTATAACTTGCAGCAACATTAACCACCCAAACAAACTCTTCTTTTAGTTGTGTTTTATACTCGGGTAGTTTTTCAGAGAAATCGGTCATCGATTGCCCAACTAAACCGGCAAGGCTAATCCCAACGCCAACAATAATGAGCATTACTAACACCACTGCAACGCCCTTGGGAATTTTATACCCGGCAAAAAAACGTATAAGGGGATTACATATAATGGCAATGAAGGCAGCCAAAACAAAAGGAATAACAATCACACTTGCAGCTTTTATACCTGCTAAAACAATCACTAAAGCCGCAAATATAACTAAACTCTTATTAACACCAGTCAGGCTCGACAAAATAAAATCCTTGTAAACTTTTTCCCATCAGTGTATGTCAAATAAGTAGTAAAAGAAAATCGAAAAATATCTGGCACAATAAATGCTCATAATTCATACAATTTGTGATATTATTGGCCAGTCGTATTGTAAAAGGAGCTAAGGATGGCGCATTTAACAGAACAAGAACTCTCATTTTTTAACCAACTCTTTGAAAATGCAGATGATGGCAGTGATGAAGTCACAAACACCAAAATGTCTGTAAAACTAAACTTACCCGATAAACTCAACGGATTATTAAAGAACGCTAAATTGACCTTACTTGCTGAAGTGGGTGTTTATCAATTATGGTTCCCGCTGGAGTTTGTTAATGATGAAAATGGCCAGGTTATTCCTCTACTCAGTGCTCCTGAGGTTATAGATACGAAAGGCATTGAGCGGAGTTGGCGAGCACCTCATCTAAATCTGCAAACTGACCACTACATTATTCTGTCACTATCAAGTACGGGAGTTTTGTTAAAACCAAAACAAAATAAGCCAGACTTTTCAAAAGAGCTGTTATTAGCATTTGAGCTGCCAAAAAAAGAGCGTATTGTTCTGTCTGCTAAACCTGTTCGCGTTACCAGCAATGGTATTGCAGCAAAAATTATTACGGTACATGAGGGCGAAATTGCTCTTCGTCAATACCTTTTCGAGACTCATAAAAAGCAACATGCCCAGCTATACGAACATGCCAATATAAGCACTGACCTTATCTAGTTGCAGGTAATGCTAAGCTTCGATAAGCTTGGCATTTTGCACCTCAACACAACAAGGTATTTTTATGAGTTACCCAATCGGAACGCCTGGTAAGCCATGGACCGACGCCGACAAAAAAGCGTGGCTTGAATTACAATCAGTAAAACGCAGTTACCGTGAAGATGTTGTCTCACAACTTGATGCTCTGTCTACACTCTTTGAAATTGAGCAGTATGGTGCACTGAGCTATGACAGCGATAAGTATCCTCTTTACATTTTAAAAAGCAAACAATGGCAAGCAGACAAACCAACTGTTTTAGTCACAGGTGGTGTACATGGTTACGAAACAAGCGGTGTGCATGGTGCATTAGCGTTTGCTAAAGACAAGGCCAAAGACTATTTTGCAGAATTTAATATCTTAGTGGCACCGTGTATCAGCCCTTGGGGTTATGAAACAATTAACCGCTGGAACCCAAATGCCACGGATCCAAATCGCTCATTCTATGCAGATAGTCCAGCTGAAGAGTCTGCCGCAATCATGCAATATTTAGCCGACAACGCTATTGCACCCTATGTGCATATTGACCTTCATGAAACAACTGATACTGACAATAGTGAATTTCGCCCTGCTCTGGCAGCACGTGATGCAACGACTCACGATAACTGGAACATTCCAGACGGCTTTTATCTTGTTGCTGATAGCGAACGTCCGCATGATGCATTTCAAACAGCGATTATAAAATCAGTTGAGAAAGTAACCCACATCGCACCAAGTGATGAGAATAACCAGTTGATTGGTGTACCACAAACTCAATTTGGCGTTATTAATTACCAAGCCAAAAAGCTGGGGTTATGTATGGGCTTAACCGATGCAGAATATGTCACAACAACAGAGGTTTACCCTGACAGCCCACAAGCAAATGATAAAATTTGTATTGATGCACAAGTAGCCTCAATTACTGGTGCTTTGAACTACATTGTTAACAAATAGTTAGCTATATTTTAAATTCAGAGCGACTTATTTATTCGCTCTGAATACAATTAAACAAATAAAAACCCCAACAAAATCCAATTAAAGAAAAAAATATGTTTTTTCTTTTTTACATACTAAATAACTAGACACATACATACAATTGTATAAAATTCGCGCTCTTTTTAATTCAAAAGGGAAGCAAATTGAAATTTAAGAATCACTATGGCAGTGTCAGTATCATCACTGATGGTCCAATTATTATTGGACAATTTTCTGGTAATATTAACGCACGTTTAGTCAATGACTTTGCAGTCGATTTAAAAAAGCATATTACTGCTTTAGCTGGAAAGCCGTGGGCATATATTAGTCATTCTACCCAATTACTTGCTACCACCCCTGATGCAGAACGTGGTTTTACCCAATTATTTCGTGCCCTGCAAGGCACAAACTGTGTAGCAACCGCTTATATGTTTAGCTCATCCATTGTGCTTAACCAAATGAAACGCATCATTGCGCAAGCGCAATCTCCGATTCAAATAATGGACTGTTTATTTGATGATTTAGACAGCGCTAAAGCTTATGTGCAAAAGCAGCTCGAATTTGCAAAGATGGCTTGTTAACTACAAGCCATTTTCACTTTTAGGTCAGGGTCAATCTCGGTAAAACTTAGTTTCTTTGGTAATTGCGATATCAGCATCTTCTAATGCTTGAATGTGAAAACTGATAGGCGTTACCTTTGATTTCAATTCATAGCCATCAGCAACCACAGTAACAGGCACACGCTTCATCTGACCCGCCTCAACTGTAATATTTTCGGGCACCTGTAAGCTTGCTTCTTCAATACCACTGATACCGATTGAATAGCTCAAACTATGCTGTGTTTTGTTGATAATTGATAAGGTATATGGGTTTTCTACTAAGCCTTCAAAATTAACACGATACAGGGCATTACGATCACGAATGACAGAGGCTTCAATAGGTGTACGCATTGCCATCCATACAACCATACCAACAACAAACAACGCCGTTAAACCACCATAGCCAAGCAGTTTTAGTCTAAATGGGTTGGTCGTTTTGCCTTCCATTTGTTTTTCAGAGGCGTACTTGATCAGGCCTTTTTGATAATTGAATTTTTCCATAGTGCTATCACACGCATCGATACATAAGCCGCAGTTTATGCATTCATACTGTAAGCCATTACGAATATCGATACCGGCCGGGCATACTTCCACACATAGGTTACAGTCTACGCAGTCACCTAAACCTAACTCTTTAGGATCGGCTTTACGTTTACGCGCACCACGAGACTCCCCTCGCGCTTGATCGTAGGTAACCACTAACGTGTCTTTATCAAACATCACTGATTGAAAACGTGAATAAGGGCATGCGACAGTACACATTTTTTCGCGTAGGAAGCCCGCATTACCATAGGTACAAAAAGCGAACAGGAATACCCAAAAGCTGACGATCCCTGACATTTCTAAGGTAAATAAACTCATGTAAAGAGACTTAGCAGGGATGAAGTAAGCCATAAATGACATAGATGTAAGCAAAGAGATCACCAGCCAAGCTGTATGCTTAGTGATTTTCTTTTGCCATTTACTTACTGACCAATCAGCTTTATCAAGTTTAATGCGCTGGTTTCGGTTACCTTCGACTTTATGCTCGACCCAAGTAAACATCAGCATCCAAATTGTTTGTGGGCAAGTGTAACCACACCAAACACGCCCTAACCAATTAGTGACGAAGAACAAAGCAAACGCGCCAGTCATAAATAGCATGGCTAAGATCATAAAATCTTGTGGTAACAGCGTTAATCCAAACAGGGTAAATTTTTGGCTCGCTACATCGAGTAATACAGCTTGGCGACCATCATATGGGATCCACGGTATGGCGATAAACGTCAGCATCAGCACCCAGCCTAAGTAACGACGGATACGTTGAAAATGCCCTTTTTGCTCTCGAATATAAATTGGCCCTTCTTGGTTGTAGGGCTTGATGATTAAGTCTTGTTCTTTAATATCAAATTTCATTTTGCTACTTACTTTTGTGTCGGTAATAGCCTGACAGAGCAACTATCAGGCCAACACAAATTAAAATGTAAATTACTGATATTAAATGATTAGTTTAATTTTACCGCACCATAAATCGCGATATATCACGAAAGCGCGCGTTATTTCGCGAAACTGCGTTGTATACCTAACTTTTTCATTTTTGATCTAAGGGTACTCTCAGGAAGACCCAGCAAAGTTGCAGCGCCATTCTCACCTGATATTTGTCCGTTGCATCGCTTAAGTACCTCACAAATATGCTGCTTTTGTACAGCATCAAGGGAAACAACTTGCTCATTCGGTTGCTCGTTATTCAACGGCGCAGAGAGCTGTAATACAGTTTGCTTAGACAAAATAGCTTCACGCTCTAGGATATTTTGTAGTTCACGAATATTGCCTGGCCAATCATAATTAGCCAGTTTAGTGAGTGTAGCTTTGCTAAGCCCCTTTAACTGTTTACCTAAGCGCTTGTTAAGCTGTGTAATTATGTTTGCAGCAAGGAGCGGGATATCTTCTTTTCGCTCACGAAGCGCAGGCACACGAATAGGAAAGACATTTAAGCGATAGTACAAGTCCATTCTAAAGCTACCCTGCTCGACCATTTGCCACAAATTACGATTTGTTGCAGCCAATACTCGAATATCGACTTTTAAGGTTTGACTGCCACCCACGCGCTCAAACTCTTGTTCTTGCAGCACGCGAAGTAATTTACTTTGTGCTTCTAATGGCAATTCTGCCACTTCATCTAAAAATAATGTGCCTTTATCGGCCAGTTCAAAACGCCCTTTTCTGCGCTCATTGGCCCCTGTAAACGCCCCTTTCTCATGGCCAAATAACTCAGACTCAATTAAGTTTGCAGAAAAAGCAGCACAATTAACCCTAATAAATGGTTGCTTAGCTCGGCTACTCAAACGATGTAAGTTTCGTGCCACCAGCTCTTTGCCTGTGCCGTTTTCACCTAAAATTAGAACTGTGCTGTTAGTTTGGCTAACTAAAGTAATTTGTTCTAACATCGTTTGAAAAGAATGACTTTGCCCCACTAAACCTGAATCTTGCCAATCTTCGTTTAACTCTGAAATAAGATAAGCATTCTCAGCTTGTAGCTGTTCAGATAAGTGCTGGACTTGCGCTAAGGCATCACGCAATGCGACTTCTGTTTGCTGCTGTTTTGATACATCGCGAAAAATCGCGACTGCGCCAATTAAGGCCCCATTTTTATAAACGGGTGTAGAAGTATACTCAACAGCAAAATAGCTACCATCTTTACGCCAGAATACTTCATCGTTTACGTGGCGATGTTTACCATCGAACATAGTGCAATATATCTGACATTCATCTGCGGGATATGGTGAGCCGTCTTTACGAGTATGGTGATGATATTGATGTATTTTTTTACCAAGCAATTCTTCAGCTTTCCAGCCAGTCATGCGCTCAGCAGCAGGGTTTACAAAAACCGCATTGCCCGATAAGTCAAAGCCATAAATCCCTTCGCCAACTGCATTGAGCAATAGCGTGGGGTCGTTTAAAAATTCCTTGATCATAGCAGTCACTCAACTCGCGAAATATCACGAGTAATTATGACAAGGTTAAACTTGCTTAACAAGCAATTACAAAAAAAGCGGCTTAATGCCGCTTTAGATATTTTAATACTCTTATAAGGTAGGCACTAAGATAATTTCGCCCTGAGATACTTTCATATCTAATGGCAATTTGCTCAGTAATGCTAACTTAGGATCGTTCATATTTAACTTATAGACAGGGTTAACGGCTAAAAATCCGTTGATCACTTGCATTGCCTGATCATCTAATAAGTTTAAGCTTCCCTTAAAACCTGCTGTATCGATTGTTGTATCAACCAGTTTTACATTACGTAAAAAAACCGCTTTTTTCTCACTGTCATAAAATGGGCTACCTTCAATTTGCAGCTTCAAGCGTACTGGATATTTAAGCGCAAAGGCTTTAATAACAGCGCTTGAATCGGCTCCTAACACTACCACATCACGCTTATCTGGGCCTACATTTACACTTAGGTCATTTACCGCAAAATCAACGGGTAAGCCCATTAATTTAATTTGCTCACTCAATTTTGGTAATTGCTCAGCAAGGGCTGCTTCAATTTCTGAATTGGTAAACGAGTACACAGACATACCTTGATTTGTACTTTTACATGCACCTAAAAATAAGCAGGTAAGTAATAATAAAATTCTCATTGTTTCCCTCAAAAAACACGGAAAAAAACCGCTATAAAAAGCGGTTTTATTCGTTAAATTGCAAATATTGCTTTAAGCCTTGCTAGTGTGTCAGCAGAAACTGAACCCTCACTGACTGCAAGTAATTGCTTTAAGTAATAATAAACATCGGCTTTTTCACCACGGTGTTTATCATCTAACATCGCAACTTGTTCTGTCATACGTAACTGACTATCAGCAGACTCAACACCTGCAAGAATCTCGATACGTGTTAAGAGCTGCTCAGCAGTTAAGCTAGTCGTTAATGAAGCTTGGAATTGCGACGGAAGCTCACTGCTGTTCTCAAGAGCTGCAAACAAAGCCGTTAACTTAGACTGCTCTGCTTGCTTACTAATAACCTTCGTTTTTTCGCTAATTGCTGACTCTAACTGAGCCACTCGAGCAGACAACGCTTTTGAGTACTCAAGTCCTGCCAATTTCACAGTTAAATCTTTAAGCTGTGCAAGATGCACTACACTCTCAAGGGCAGTTTCAAGTTCAGTTAACTGCTCAGCTACAACTTCATCATTTTGCTGTTGTACTTGTTTTTGCTGTTCAAACTCAGCACTACGCTTGGCAAATGTGTCGTCGTTAACACGTCTGAATTGTTGCCATAAGGTGTTTTCAGCTTTCATTCCCGCAAAGCCAATTGTTTGCCAAGTTTGTTGCAATGCTTTGAGCTCTTGACACGCAGCAGCCAAATCATCACTTTGAGATAACAGTGTTGCTTGTTCTACAAGTGCGGCTTTTTGCTCAGCATTTGTTTTATGAAACGCAACTAATTGGCCTTGTACTTGTGATTGCGCAGCTTTGAATTGCGCTTGTAGTTCACGGTATGTTTTAGGGTCAACATTACCCGCAGAACGCCATGCTTTAACAACACGGTTAAACTTACTTTCAAACTGTTTCCAATCAAATTCACCAGATTCAGTATCAAGTTCATTTAGTTGCTGCATTTGCGCAATAATATCAACACGCTGCGCTTTAGCTTGCTCACGTTGCTGCTCTTGCTCTGCAAAATACTCGCGACATGGGGCAAACAATAGTTCAATCTGTTGATCGAATAACTCACCTTGCTGTTTCTCTGCATCCGTATCTAAACGACCTAATTCATTCCAACGACGACGTAACTGTTTAACTTGTTCAGCACGTTGTTTAGGGTCAGTACACTCGATTGCAGCAAGTTCATTGACTTCAGCAAGTAATGCATCACGCTTTGGCGCTGATGCATATTTTTGCCAATCTTTTGCTTCTGCTAATTGGGCTTCTAAATCGGCTTTTAGGCTATTTAATGGCTGTTTATAGTAATCTGTAAGTGTGTCGTATAACTCTTCAAAGCCTTTAAACACACCAAACGCCACATTGAAACGGCCTTGTTCAATCAAACGCTTCACATCACGGGCTTTGCGTTTTGCTGTTTGTTGATTCTTTTCAAACTTATTTGTCAGCGGTGCCATTGCTTGCTGCCAGCTGTTTACTGCTTCAGCTAAATTTGCTTTAAAGCGACCTTGTAAACGACTCGGAATACTTGCTAGTTTTTTGCGAGCCACTTTTTGCTGTTGTTCAAACTGCTGTTTTAAGCCATCAAAGTCATTTTCGTCTACAGTCGTGCTTATCGCTTTTAAGGCATCAAACGCAGCTTTAAACTCTGCAATCGCGGTAACAAGTTGTGGTAATTGCTCAACTTGCTTAAATAGATTTGACAAGTGCTGTTTAACATCACGGACATTTTGATTATCAACTAAGTTTGCTTCAGCCAAAGTATCTTTTGCTTCTGCCACTTTAGCCTCAAGCCAATCTTGCTGAATTTGCTCAGGCGTTTCTAAACCTAATTGCAATGCGTTTTCAATTTCTTCGCCAATAGCTTCAAGGGTTGCAAGAGCTAGTACCTGACGCTGTTGCTCAGCTAATGCTTGCTGCATTGCTTCATGCTCTTTGCTTAGTGTTGCAATGTGAGCTTCAAGCTTTTGGGTAATCGTAGAGTATTTTTTATCAAGTACGCTTACTTGCTCATCACTGAGCCATTTTAACTCGATTGCTTGCCACTGTTGTAATAGCTCAGCATGTTGCAGCGATACTAGCTGAAAATCATTTTTATCACGAAGCGCATTCAATTTCGCCAATATAACGCGAGTATCAGCTTCGACTTTTGCAGGCATTTCTACTGCTAAACGTTCATTCTCAAGATGAGCCGCAAGTTGTGTATGCGCTTCACCTTTTGCATGTTTTAGTAGTGGCTTTGCAAGTTGGTGGTTAATGACAAGCTCAACAAGTTGCAATTGTAGCTCTTCGCGGCCTTCTTTAAAGGCTTTATCAATTAGGCTTGGGTTTGCTAAACGCTTTAATAATTTAACACGAACTTGAATTTCTTTTTCTGCAAATGCTAGCTTTTCAAGGGTTTTCACTGGCGCATAACGCTCTATAAACTCGTTTTTAATACTCGCGTCAAGTTTGCTATCAGTATTCAAAACCGCTTGATTAATGTGCTGCTCTGCAATTTCTTTAAGTGCTTGGTCTTGCTTGTATACTTGCCACCATAAAACAAGATCGTTCACTTTATTCAAGGCTTTTTTACGGATCTCAGCGGAGCTATCTTCAAGGGCAATACTATTTAAGATGCTAAGATCACGTTCTGTATCAAGGCGTTCAACTGCTGCTAAACGAACCTGACTTTTAGGGTGTTTCCATTTTGGAGTAAACAGGTGTTTAAAGATCATTTTCACTAAACCTAGCTATTTCATTTTCTGATGCGAATTCTTTTTGCAATTGAGCTTTACTCTTTTGCACCATTTCACCATTTGCGCCAATGGTAAACTGCTCATTGGTTTGCGAAACTTTAGCTTGGTAAAGCATCACGAGTTGAACTGTTTGTTGTTTTTGCTCTTCTGATAATGGAGTGCCATCAGGCCATTTACCTGTAGACGCACCATACTGAAGACGTTCAAATACTTCCGGGGTGATATTTTTAACAATATGATCAATATTCATGCTACTTTTTCTTTTTTAAAACAACTAAATAGATACGGCACACTATATACCATACAAAACCTACTGCCATTGCTGTCGAATAGGCATACCACTCAATAGACTCTGTTTCTGGATGCATAAAGTAATAACAGAAAAAGCCACCTAAAAATAATATCAGTGCGAGGAAAGACTGATTCATAAACTTTTGCTGTCTACGAATACGCGTTTCTTTTTGCATTTGCTGCAACTGCTCATTGCTTAGATCGGTGACTTGGCATTCACAATGCGGGCATTGTTTATGTTTGTCAGATATTGATTTTGCACATTGCGGGCAACTAATAATCGCCATATCTTTCTCCATACTACGCATAAAAAAGGCGCCTTTAGGCGCCCTTTATTGTACTTGTTTTATGAGTCGATGTCTTATTTGAATTTCATTCATTTGTGAAGATTCGAAAACCTGTACAACTAAATTCACGACAAATACTCAAAAAGCTGATTTATTGTTTCTGTTTCGCCTTTTCAGCTAGACGCTTTTCCCAGAAAGTCGCATTTTTAATGCCTAATTTAACTGGGTCAAAGATGATTTCACCACCCGCTTTCTTTTGGTCTTCATAATCTCGTAGACAATTAAGAGCAGGTTTGGCAACAAAGAAAATAGCTAAAATACCCACGATGTTGATCCACGCCATTAAACCAACACCAATGTCACCGATATTCCAGATATAACCTGAGCTATTTACCATACCGTAAGCCACCATAAACATAATGACGAACTTCACAACAACCAGTGGAATATTACCTTTAAAATAACGGTTTAAATAAGCAACGTTAGTTTCAGCAATATAGTAATAAGCAAGAATGGTTGTAAATGCAAAGAAGAATAAAGCAATACCAACAAACGCTTCACCAAAACCGCCAAATACACTAAACAGTGCCATCTGAGTAAATGCTGCTGAGCCTACTTCAGTTGCAGCATCAACATTTTGTACAATAAATTGACCTGAAGGTAACTCACCCACAATATTGTATTGTTTAGTGATTAGAATCATTAGCGCTGTTGCTGTACAAACGAAAATAGTATCAACATAAACAGAGAATGCTTGCACTAAGCCTTGTTGAGCCGGGTGGTCTACTTCAGCTGCAGATGCTGCATGCGGACCCGTACCTTGGCCTGCTTCGTTTGAATAGATACCACGTTTAACACCCCAACCAATCGCAGCACCAAAACCTGCTTGCGCAGTGAATGCATCAGATAAGATCATTGAGAAAATGCCTGGCACTTTATCTAAGTTTAAGAACACCACGATTAAAGCTAACACGATGTAACCTAGCGCCATAAATGGCACCACAATTTGTGTGAAGTTTGCGATACGTTTAATGCCACCGAAGATGATAAACGCAAGTACAATTAAAATGATTGCAAGGGCAACTAGCTTAAAGCTACCTACTTCACCAAAGCTGGTGCTAACCAATGTGCCTTCACCGAAGACTTGTGTGAATGCATTACCCACTGCGTTTGCTTGTACGCCAGGTAAGAAAACACCACAAGCAATAATAGCGGATAGAGCAAATAACACTGCAAGCCACTTTTGTTGTAAACATCTGTCGAAGTAATAAGCAGGGCCACCTCGATACTGACCATCTTCTTCTGACTTATAAATTTGACCTAGCGTTGATTCTGCATATGCAGTACTTGCGCCTAAAAATGCGACAATCCACATCCAAAAAATCGCACCTGGACCACCAAAGCCGATCGCAGCAGCAACACCGGCAATATTACCAACACCAACACGGCCCGATAATGAAACAGCCAGAGCTTGGAATGATGAAATTCCTGTATCTGAGTTATTAGAACTTAGCAATAACTTACACATTTCTTTGAAATGTCGAACTTGCGCGAAACGGGTTAAAACGGAATAAAACAGGCCTGCACCTAGACATAAGTAAATGAGTGCACTACTCCAAATTACGTCATTGACGGCGCTTACAAAAGCTTCCATGGATATCCTCTATAATTATATTTTTTATTGATAGTTACGATGCTCTGCGTTAGCGAATGAGAATGCGCGACATAATGATCTGAGAATTAATCAAAAATAATCTTCTCTCAGCTAGATGTACTGAATATTAACTTAAACAACCTAACTTTGTTAACAGTTAATTTTCAATATGACAAATGTGCTTTGTATTAGTCAACCAAAAAAAACGGGCATCAATCTGATTGATACCCGCAAAATTTGCTTAATGTTGTTATCTTAATTTATCAACAACGTTAACAATAGCCGCTAACGTATCTTGACCAAACTGATATGAACGACGGTCAGACCAGCCGTAATCAGGGTCTGGTAAATCATCGTTATCTTTAAATGGCATCTCTACCGTATACGCTAATGCATTAAACTCATGCGCTACAGCTGAAGAACCTACCGTTAGATTAGCCTGACCTGGCTCATCTTTTGGATAACCGTGTTCGTCTTGGAACTCAGGCGTTACAGTTAAAAGCGCAGCTTTAAAGCTATCTTCTAACTCTTTCAAACGATCATCGTAACCTGGAATACCTTCGCTACCCGCAACAAAGTTATAAGGAATAGCTTCGTCACCATGAATATCTAAGTGCATATCAAGGCCCGTTTCACGCATTTTGTTAAGCACTAAAAATACTTCAGGGCTATTTTCCATGCTTGGTGTTTGCCATTCACGGTTCAAGTTAACGCCTTTAGCGTTAGTACGTAAGTGACCACGCACACTGCCATCAGGGTTCATGTTTGGCACAATATAGAATACTGCTTTAGATAATAGTGCCGCTGCATGTGGGTCTTCGTCATCAAGTAATTTATGAAGTAAACCTTCAACATACCACTCAGCCATTGTTTCACCTGGGTGCTGACGTGCCGTGATCCAGATTTTTTTCTTTTCACTGCTAGGAATACCGACACGTAATACACTCATGTCACGACCATCAAGTGTTTCACCTAAAGTTTCTAGTTCACACGCATGCTGGCTTTGTGCCCATGCTAATAAATCAAGGTGACGGTCATAGCTATATGGTGCGAAATAAGCAAAATACATGCTGCTGCACTCAGGCTCAACTTCAAATGATAATGTACCGTTTGCATATTCAGATGGAACACGGAACCAAGTTTGACGATCGTATGATGCAACCGCATGATAACCAACCCAGCCATCAGGATACGCTGAGTTTTCTAGGTTATTAATGTGTAATTTATGGTTTTGAAACGCGGTTGTTTCAAGACGAAAGTGAAACCACTGGAAAAAATCAGACTGATTGTCTTTATTAATTTCTAATTGAATATTCAGTGGATCAACGGCTTCAATAACCTTAATATTACCACTATCAAAATTGCTGGTGATTTTCATTCTATAAACCTATTGGTTAAAAATAATTCTTAGCTATTCGTTTGTAAGTTAAGAATTAAGTCAACGCCCTATCGTTAGAACGTTTCGTTAGTAATATGGTGTAGACCCTTAACAGCCTACCACATGCTGAAAATTTGCAAAAACTTTCACGACTAAAAAAGCCAGCATAATGCTGGCTTCTAGATTCTTTATAGCTTAGGTATTAGCGAGGTAAACTTGGGAAAGTTACTTCAGCCATATCACGCATACAACGTACTACCTGACAGCTATAACCAAACTCATTATCGTACCAAACATAAAGAACAACACGGTTGTCATCTACGATAGTCGCTTGTGAGTCAACAACACCAGCGTAACGGCTACCCACTAAGTCAGTAGATACGATTTCTGTAGACGCTGTGTAATCGATTTGGTCACGAAGGTCTGAGTAAAGTGCTGTTTCACGTAAGAACGCATTTAGCTCTTCAACTGTAGTGCCTTTTTCAAGGTTTAAGTTCAAGATTGCCATTGATACGTTTGGTGTAGGAACACGGATAGCGTTACCTGTAAGTTTACCTTCAAGCTCAGGTAAAGCTTTAGAAACCGCTTTTGCAGCACCCGTAGACGTGATAACCATGTTAAGTGCAGCAGCACGACCACGGCGTTCAGCTTTGTGGTAGTTATCAATTAAGTTTTGGTCATTGGTATACGAGTGAACAGTTTCAACGTGACCATTCTTGATACCGAACTTATCGTTAAGCGCTTTTAACGTTGGGGTAATAGCATTGGTTGTACAGCTTGCTGCACAGACAATTTTATCTTCAGGTTTGATATCTTGGTTATTTACACCGTAAACGATGTTCTTGATGTTGCCTTTAGCTGGTGCAGTTAATAATACTTTTGCTGCGCCTTTTGCTTCTAAGTGCTGACCAAGGCCTGCTTCGTCTTTCCAGATACCTGTGTTATCAACAACAAGTGCATTCTCGATGCCGTAAGCTGTGTAATCAACTTCACTTGGTGAGTTAGCGTAGATAACTTGAATGTAGCTACCGTTAGCTTTAATTGCATTACGCTCTTTATCAATTGTGATTGAGCCATTGAATGGACCGTGGATAGAGTCACGACGAAGTAAGCTTGCACGCTTTTCTAGGTCGCCGTCTTTACCGCCACGCACAACGATTGCACGTAAACGTAGGTCTGCATAAGGACCTGACTTTTCGATTAATAGACGCGCTAATAAACGACCAATACGACCAAAACCGTACAACACAACATCACGTGGTTCTTTACGCTCTGAGTTTGCGATTTCTGCAAGTTCGTCAGTTAAGTACTCTTCAACTGAACGACCTTTTGCAGCATCGTTAAACAAATAACCATACGCTAGTTTACCAATATCGATACGTGCAGAATTTAAATCCATTTTGCTAATTGCTTCTAAGAAAGGGAAGCTTTCACGTAAACGTAGTTTTGTACCTTCAAACTGAGCAACTGTTTTGTGCGCTTTGATGATATCGATTGTACTGGCATTAACGAGAGGACGGCCATATACAGCGATTTCGATACCACGATTACGGTAAAGTCTACCAATGATTGGTTGCATACTTTCTGCGTAATCTTGACGTTCTTGCCAGCTGCTTGTGTATTCTAACTCGTGAGATGAGGTCATTTTTTTTACCTAATTAAACAATTTTGAACGGATAGCCTTTGAAAATGTGTTGTGATTTGAGAGCAACACATCTTAGGCACGGCTATTCTAATTTAAACTCAAATGATTCTCCACTGTTACAGAACAATTCATTGCGCTAGAATAAAGTCGTAATTATTAAGTCGAGGTTAAGGAATGTTATTAAGAGCAAGCGTGTTGCTTGGTTTATTGGCGTTAACGGGGTGTGAAGATCCGCTTACACTGGCAAAGGTATGCGAAGAGACTCCTGGCTTTTGCAGTGATTTAAATAAAGACAGTCACTGTAAAGAGCAACGTGCCGAGGTCATCATTCAGCGATATGTTGAATATAAGTCACCAACAGACGAAAACAAATACCAGTTATTAAAAGATTTCGAGAAATACGATCAGTGTGTATCGCTCGCTGCCAAAATTGAGCATATAAAACTAAAAGAAAAAACGACGTCTCGTGTTGAAGGTCATTTAACCAGTATTAAAGAGATGACACGTATCTTCCAAGATACAAAAGATACAAATCATCCAGGTTTGTTGTATTACCATTGGTCACGTAATAACGACCAATCAGCGTTAACGAAACTTCTCGCCCTTGAAGAAAAACAAGATAAGCGCGTAACTGAAGATGCAGAAATGCAGTTTTTCTTAGCAAGCTACTACGTTAAGTTTGATGATGAAAAAACCATTGACTTGCTTTACAAAACGCTAGAACTGAATAAAGCAGGTGAAACACCCAACCCTGAGATCTACCCTACTCTTGTGAGCTTATTCTACAAACATGAAAAGTATAAGCATGCCTACACCTTTGCACGTGTAGCACAATTATCTGGGTATGAAGATGTCGATATTTTACCTATCGAGCATCAACTCGCTGCCGCAGGTAAAAGCCTGGACAGCTTAGATGATTTAGCGCAAAAAACCTACGATAGCATCCAAGCGGGTAGCTTCGTATCACCACGCGGGTTTTAATAAATTCGCTAGTGCAGTGCTTAGACAAATAAAAAAGGCAGCTAACGCTGCCTTTTCTTATTTTGCTTTGCTTGTGCCAACTTCTACACGAGTTTTTAGCTTTTGACCTGGTCTAAAAGTCACTACTCGGCGTGCCGAAATAGGGATGTCTTCACCTGTTTTCGGATTGCGACCTGGACGTTCTTTCTTATCTCGAAGATCAAAGTTACCAAATCCAGAGAGCTTTACTTGCTCGCCTTTTTCTAGCGCTGAGCGGATTTCTTCAAAAAACGCTTCAACTAAATCTTTGGCATCTTTTTTATTGATCCCGAGTTTTTCAAATAGGTGTTCAGCTATGTCGGCTTTAGTAAGCGCCATATCTAGTCCCTCAACGATGCGTTAAATTGTTCGGCCAATGCGGCCACCACATTATCAACTACTTGATTGATATCTTTCTCTTCGAGCGTTCTATCAACCGCTTGCAGTGTTAGAGCAATCGCCAAACTCTTATAATTTGGCTCAATACCTTTGCCCTTATACACATCGAATAAGTTTAGGTCAACCAATTGATTTCCGCCAACTTTTTCTATTACATTTAAAATATCACCAGATTTTACGTGATCTTTCACTAAAATCGCGATATCACGGCGGTTTGACGGGAATTTCGAGACCGTTACCGCTTCTGGTAATTTTCTTTTTTCAAGGGCTGACATTTCGATTTCAAATACAAAGGCTGTGTTATTGATATCTAGTAACTTTTGCACTTGTGGGTGCACAGCACCAAAAAATCCTACTTTTTTACCATCAACATAAATAACTGCTGATTGACCTGGGTGTAAGCCATCAGACTGCTCTGCTTTTATCTCAAAGCGTGCAATATCGTTGCTAATTGCTAAAAGTGCTTCAACATCGCCTTTTAAGTCATAAAAATCAACGCTACGCTTTTCTTGAACCCAATGTTCGCCGTGAGCAAGTCCAGAGATTACACCACCAATCACAGCAACTTGGTTTACGCCGTTTTCAGCATTCTCGTCACGTAAGAATTTTAAGCCATGCTCAAATAAACGTACACGTGGTTGTTGGCGGTTTTGGTTATACACTAACGATGCTAATAGACCCGGCATTAAGCTCACACGCATTGCTGACATTTCAACTGAAATTGGGTGTGGTAATACAAGCGCATCACTTTGTGGATGTAGAATTGCTTGTGCTTTTGGATCAACGAAGCTGTAGGTAATTGCTTCTTGGTAACCACGTGTTACAAGCGTATTGCGGAATTTAGTTACCGCAACATGTGACTCGTCATGGTTAGTCATTTTTAATTTAGCTGTTGGTGCAACGTTTGGAATGCTGTTATAGCCGTAAACACGTGCAACTTCTTCAATTAAGTCTTCTTCGATACGAATATCAAAGCGATAGCTAGGTACGTCAGCGCTCCATACACCATCAACAATTTTCACATCTAGACCCAAGCGCGTTAGGATGTCAGTGACTTTTGCATCATCAATATGATGACCAATTACACGGTCTAAACGCTCACGACGTAAACGCACTTCTGTCACTTTTGGTAATTTATCAGTTGCTACTGCTTCAACAACAGGGCCTGCTTCACCGCCAACAATCTCTAGAAGTAATGCTGTAGCACGTTCCATCGCATCTTTTTGTAGCGCAAAATCTACACCACGCTCGTAGCGGTGTGATGCATCCGTGTGTAAGCCGTAGCTACGTGCTTGACCAGCAATCGCTACCGGGTTAAAGAAGGCACTTTCTAATAAAATATCTGACGTTGACTCAGTCACACCTGACTTTTCACCACCAAAAATACCCGCGATAGCAAGTGCTTTATTGTGATCAGCAATAACAAGTGTAGATTCATTTAGTTTCGCAGTATTGCCATCAAGAAGAACGATTTCTTCACCAGCATTAGCGCTGCGAACTTTAATACCACCTTCAATCGCATTTAAATCAAATGCGTGCATTGGGTGACCAAGCTCTAATAACACGTAGTTTGTAACATCAACTACTGGGTCAATTGAACGAATACCACTGCGACGAAGTTTTTCTACCATCCAAAGCGGTGTTTCTGCATCAAGGTTAATACCTTTGATTACACGACCTAGATAACGAGGACAGGCATCATCATTAACAAGTTCAATGGATACTTTATCTTCAATCGTCGCCGCAACAGGGGCAATCTCAAGATTGTTAACATCAATACTGTTCAGTACACCTACCTCACGCGCTAGACCTTTAATACCTAAACAGTCACCACGGTTTGGTGTTAGGTCAACATCAATAATGTTGTCGTCTAGGCTTAAGTACTCGCGTAAGTCAGTGCCGATTGGTGCATCACTTGGTAGTTCCATGATGCCATCACCTTCTTCGCTGATACCTAACTCAACGAATGCGCACAGCATACCGTGAGATGGTTGCCCACGAAGCTTGGCTTTTTTGATTTTGAAGTCACCCGGTAATACAGCGCCAACTGTCGCAACAGCTACTTTTAAACCTTGACGACAATTAGGTGCACCACAAACGATATCAAGTAGCTCATCACCACCTACGTTTACTTTAGTTACACGTAATTTATCAGCATCAGGGTGTTGACCACACTCAACCACTTCACCAACTACAACGCCTGTGAACTCAGCCGCTGCAGGCTCAACACCGTCAACTTCAAGACCAGCCATTGATAACTGTTCCGAAAGAGCCTGTGTGTCGATTGCTGGGTTAACCCACTCTCTTAACCACTTTTCACTAAATTTCATTTTATATCTTCACTCTTAACGGAACTGGTTTAGGAATTTTAAATCGTTTTCGAAAAATGCACGTAAGTCGTTTACGCCGTAACGCAACATAGTCAAGCGCTCAACACCCATACCAAATGCGAAGCCTGTGTATTTTTCTGGATCAATACCCACTGATTTAAGAACGTTAGGGTGAACCATGCCACAGCCTAATACCTCTAACCACTTGCCGTTTTTACCCATAACATCAACCTCAGCTGATGGCTCAGTAAACGGGAAATATGAAGGACGGAAACGGATTTCCATATCTTCTTCAAAGAAGTTACGTAAGAAATCGTGCAAAATACCTTTTAACTCAGTGAAGCTTACATCTGTATCAACCATTAAGCCTTCCACTTGGTGGAACATTGGCGTGTGAGTTTGGTCATAATCGTTACGATAAACACGACCTGGAGAAATGATGCGCAATGGTGGCTGCTCAGTTTCCATAGTACGGATTTGTACACCACTGGTTTGTGTACGAAGCACAAGCTTAGGGTTGAAATAGAAAGTATCGTGATCAGCACGCGCAGGATGGTGCTCAGGAATATTTAGCGCATCAAAGTTATGAAAATCATCCTCAACTTCTGGGCCTGATTTAACCGCAAAACCTAACTCACCAAAAAAGCTTTCAATACGTTCAATTGTACGAGTTACTGGGTGTAAGCCACCTGTTGGCATAACACGACCCGGTAAAGTTACGTCGATCGTTTCTGCAGCTAGTTTCTCTTCAAGAGCCTTACTTGCTAGTAACTCACGCTTTTCGTTAATGGCTGTTTGTACTTCTTGTTTTGCTTGGTTAATCACTTGACCCGCTTCTTTACGCTCTTCAGGGGCAATCTTGCCTAGCGTTTTAAGTAAGTTGGTGATTTCACCTTTTTTACCAAGGTAATTAACCCTGATATCTTCTAACTGCGCGATTTCATTCGCACTGGCAACTGCCTCAAGTGCTTGCGCTAAAATATTTTCTAAGTTCATTGAGTACCTGGTCTTTCACAGAAGGATTTTGTAATAGCTAATGATAACTGAAAGCAAGGACTAGATTCTAGCCCTACTAAAGCTTTAACGTTGATTTTATAAAGGGAATTGTTAATTTTCTTTGTGCGGCCATCGAGGCATGGTCAAGTTTGTCTAAAACATCGAGTAAAGCGCGCATATCACGGCTTAATCGCGTTAATAAAAAGCGCGCGCATTCATCGGTCAGTTCAAGGCCACGCATGTGTGCGCGGCGTACAAGTGCCTCTGCTTTATCATCATCACTCATTGAGCGAATTTGTAATGTGGTACCCCATTTTAGTCGAGATACTAAGTCTGGTAAGTTTATATGCAACATATCAGGCAATAGATCGGCTGTTACAACAAGATATTTACCAGGCTCGTTAAAGCGATTAAAAAAGTTAAATAGCCCCTTCTCCCATGCATCATTCCCTGCCACTAAGTGCACGTCATCGATACATAAAACGTCAAGGTTTTCGAGGCCTTCGAGTACCACAGGGCCAAAATCAATCACCTCGCGCATCGACAGTAACATCGTTGATAAACCATGCTCTTGAGCGTGAATACAAGTCGCGTATAAGAGGTGGGATTTACCAGAATCGCCTAGGCCGCATAAGTAGGTATATTGAAACTTATTATTGAGCTTTGTGAACGCATCTTTAAGATGACTGACTTCAAGCGAGTTCTCACCACCAAAGTAAGATGTAAATGTTTCATCATCGGGTAATGTAACCGGTAATGCCATTTGCATAGGTTCTTGCACGTGTTTTAAAGCCCTTGCCACTTATATTCTAACTCATCACCTGTTACCACTTGATAAAAATCACGAGGATCTTGATAAGCTTTAAACGCACTGTCTAACTCGAGAGCTTTTCTGAAATCATTCATACTGCCAGTATGATTTACAGTAAACTGTACAGTATCAGGTTTTCGGATAGTGATTTCAGCTCGAGTTACAACACTTAAACTTTCTAAACGACGTTTTGCAACTTCAATATCTACAAAGTTATCAATACCTTTTAGGTAAAATGTTGCAGTTGCAAGCTGGCCAATCATGGTAGGGTCAATAGCATACTCTTGTGCTAAACCGCCCGCTAAATTATCGACCATATCTGCAACAATTTGTTGCTTATCACCAACTAATCGATTTGTTTCAAATAATTCTGCATTTGTAAAACGCCAATCAAGCACCCAAGTTTCAGAATCTTGCTGCTGATACATTCGAGCTGTGATACTACGCTCTGCACTGTAACGACTTGATGCTTGCTCTACTGGTTCAGAAAAATTTCCCCATACTTCGGGTATGCCAACTATAGAACGATCTTGCAAATCAAGTAATGGCACAACCACAGGCAAACCACGTCTGTCGGCCTTATCATAGATTAATTGCTCAAGTTGTGGGTAACTTTCTTGCGTAACGAGCTCACGTCGCCAATTATCTTCTATAGCTAACCAGATAGCTACTAGCGGGCGTCGTGTTCCCCATAAAGGCAGATTTAAATCCTTTATTAATGCATTAATTTTATTAGCTTCAAACTTAACAACCAAGTTCAAAGTACCATCTGGCTTTTCATCATATTCAAACTTAAGCATATAGTCTGAAATATCGCGGGTACGCTCTTTGGCAACAGGGTTTTGATCTGCTGATGTATCACCCGTCACTTTAACCAATACATTAAGAAGTGCTTCACGACTAGCAGCTAATCGAGCATCTCGCGATTTATCAGCAACTTTCAGAGTATCTTGGTATAGATTAGTCACCTCAACTGCAAAAGTTGGAACACTAGAAAAAAATAATAATAAACAAATAAGTAATCTAGACACAGGCCATTAATTCTTGCTTTTAAACTGGTTTGATCCTAAATCAAAGCCATAAACAAAGCAAAGTTAATTTAATGAACGGGAGATGAGTGAGTGATGAGTTAGTTAGCGAGTAGCGAGAGTAACGTTTGAAGCCAGCCCAACCTACCTGAAGAATGGATAAGTCACATTGTGTGGATAGCTTAAACGCAAAAAAAGCCCGACTCTTTCGAATCGGGCTTTCTCTAATTTGGAGCCTGGCGATGTCCTACTTTCACATGGCAAATGCCACACTATCATCGGCGCTGTTTCGTTTCACTACTG
>NZ_JBPNYQ010000016.1:0-93325 GCF_051235485.1 Pseudoalteromonas nanhaiensis
CGTTGGGTCATTTTCACACCTTTGTTGTTGGACTAATTATCCTTCACAAAAGTGTGCGGTGCCATTAAATCAGATCAAACAATCAAGTGAACGAAAGTACATTAAATAAATTTCGTACATGAACGTAATAAAATATAGTTATTCGTACACAACACGGATAGAAAATGAATGACAATTCTAACTATCAAGTGACTTAATTATTCCACACGCTTCAATGGTGTTTTCAGTTGTACACAAACTTGCCATTTGTTGAAGCTCAGCTTTTAGTGCTTTGAGTTCTCTCATTCGATTGTTAACTAAGGCCAATTGTTGAGCAATGAGCTTATTAACACTTGCACAGCTTTCTTCTGGCTTATTTTTCAGTTCCATAAGGCGTTTAACATCTGTTAGAGGGATATCCAAACTTCGGCAATGCTTTATAAACTCTAATTCTTTTAAAGCCCGTTCACCGTATAACCTGTAATTCCCTTCAGTACGTTCAGGAGTTGAAAGCAACCCTTCTTTCTCGTAATACCGAATTGTTTGTATCGAACACCCTGTCGTTTTTGAAAGTTCACCTATCTTCATAAAACTTTAGTCCTAAATCTTGACTCTATAGTCACTATAGACTTTATAGTTAAGTTATCAAGCAAATAACTAAGGCCGTGCAATGAGTGGTTGTGGTTGCGAAGTCGAACTAAAAGATGCGAAACAAAAACATGTGCTGTATTGGTTGCTAGGTATTAATGCGGTTATGTTCTGCATTGAGATTACTGTGGGCCTATATGCAAACTCAACGGCTTTGATAGCAGATTCAATGGATATGCTGGCTGACGCAATTGTCTATGGTATTGCTCTATATGCCGTGAGCCGATCTTTAAAGCATAAAGCCAATGCAGCCCTTATCAGCGGTTACTTTCAGCTGACACTCGGAATACTGGTAATCTTTGACATAGTAAGAAGACTCGGAGAAGGTGAGCCTCACTCTTGGTTCATGATCGGCTTTGGTTTTGTAGCATTAATAGCAAACGTCATTTGTTTAGTTTTAATCAGAATGCAAAGCAATGGTGAAGTCCATATGCGTGCAAGCTGGATATTTTCAGCCAACGATGTGATCGCAAACTTGGGGGTCATTGCTGCTGGTGTTTTAGTGATGCTACTTGATTCTCGCTGGCCTGACATTGTAATTGGTAGTGTGATTGCAACCCTAATTTTAAGAGGGGCTTACCTGATTATTACTGATGCGAAGAAAGAGCTGAGCAACGCAGAGTTAACAAGCGAAAACAATAGCTGTAGTGGAAGTAAATCAAAATCATGTTCTTAAAGGAGATGGATAATGAGTGCTAATTATTTAGAGAAAACACAAATATTAGACTTAGATGATCACAGCATCCAATCTCTAATAGCAGATCGGAATTGGAATACAATGGATGAATACAACACAATAGGAGCTGCTTACACCTTTGTTAAAGATGAGATTCAGTTTGGTTACAACCGCAGCGATGATATATCTGCGAGTGAAGTTTTAGCGGATGGCTATGGACAGTGCAATACCAAGGGAAACTTGTTAATGGCTCTATTCCGAGCGCTTGGTATTCAGTGCCGATTTCATGGTTTCACGATTGACCAACAGCTTCAGAAAGGCGCTATTCCTTCTTATGTATTTTGGCTTGCCCCAAAATCCATTATCCATAGCTGGGTAGAAGTGCTCTATGAAGGTAAGTGGATCAATTTAGAAGGCTTCATTCTCGACGAAGCTTACCTAAGTTCAATTCAATCCAAATTCAGTCAAGCTAAAGATAATTTTTGTGGTTATGGAATAGCTACTACCTGCATAAGTAACCCAGAGACGAACTGGGTTGGTAAAGATACTTATATTCAAAAAGAAGGCATACACGACGACTTTGGCTTTTATGACTCACCCGATGAATTCTATGCTGAGCAGGGAACCAATCTAACGGGTATTAAACGTTGGGCGTACCAAAACTTTATCCGTCATATCATTAATTGGAATGTACAAAGGCTTAGAAGAAAAAATGTAACCGCCGAGGCTCAACATGCATAACCACTCTCACGGTCATGATCACCCTCACAATGATGAGGACGCTTCGAGACGCATTGGCTGGGCTTTTTTTCTAAACCTCACGTTTACCATCATCGAATTTATCGGAGGTTGGTTAACCAATAGTACGGCAATCATGGCAGATGCTATCCATGATTTAGGAGATAGCATCTCCATAGGCACCGCATGGGGATTAAATAAGCTCAGTAACAAGCCTGCCTCTAGCCAGTTTTCATATGGTTACAAGCGCTTTTCATTGCTTGGCGCATTGATTAACGGTTTGGTATTAACTGTTGGTTCTGTTTTTATACTAATTGAGGCCATACCAAGATTAGCTAACCCCGAAATGCCTCAAGTCGAAGGAATGCTTTTATTAGCTATTTTTGGCATGGTGGTAAACGGTTACGCTGCCTATAAGCTAAGTCATGGAAAGACCTTAAATGAACGAGTTTTAAACTGGCACTTGCTTGAAGACGTTTTAGGTTGGATAGCTATATTTATTGTATCAATCGTATTGATGTTTGTTGAATGGCCCATACTCGATCCTATTTTATCAATTGGGTTTACCCTTTTTATTTTATTTAATGTTGTAAGAACACTGAAAACGACACTTATGCTCTTCTTGCAAGCGACACCAGATATTGATCTTATTGAAAATATTAAATCGAAAATAGTTTCTAAAGCCATTGTGGGTGAAGTACATCACTTACACATCTGGTCACTTGATGGTGAACACAACGTTTTAACCGCCCATATTGTTTTAAACACTGAAATATCTAACGAAGAGCTGAAATCGTACAAGCTAGAGTTGCGACAGGAGCTTAAAGAGTTTGATTTTGCTCATACAACAATTGAAATAGAGTTCATAGACGAGCAATGTCGTGACGCAAGCTAAACGATAGTGTTAACATTGGCATAACTAAGAGATAGTTGAAACGAAATGAATATTAAACAATTCCCTGCATACATCATGATAGTGCTGATATTACTTCAGTCATTTTCTGCTGTGGCAAAAGTTGCTGATGTTCATATTGTTGATTCCGAGCATATAAAAACCGAGCATGTTCATGCTTTAGATGACCACATTTCTTCTGAAAAATTAATACAATCATCAGCAGATAATGACCAACACAACCCCGCTGATTGTCATCATTGCGGACACTGCAATGGCTCGCATGTACAGTTTGCTACGCATGTTTACATCAGTAGAGACATTGATTTCAAATCAAGTCAGGTATTTGATTATTTAAAAGTAGTCATTGAAGCTCCCCCTTCCAGATTACTTCGACCTCCCAAAAGTTAGTCCTTTTATTTAATTGGCGCGTTAGGCGGTGAAGCCAACGCTCGTTTCATAAAATAAACAGGACAAAATATGAATATGTCTTATTTTAAGGCCCCCGTACTTGCTTGGAAGAAAGTAAAACGGTTGCTTCTGTTGTCGTTTTTAGTGACAACTAATAATGTATTTGCAAATGACTTAACTGTTGATTCAGTTTCATTGTCAGAGGCAATACAACGAACACTTGCAAACAACCCACAGCTAACAGCTTTTAAATACAAACAAAAGCGTTTAGACGGCGAGTTAGCTACCGCAGGGTTAAAACCTGAATATAACGTCAGCGCTGAATTGGAAAACTTTGCAGGTACAGGTGATGTATCTGGATTCAGCGACGCTGAACTTACCTTATCAATATCTTCCGTGGTGGAATTGGGAGATAAGGTAAATAGCAGAAAGCTTTATGTTAATGCCCAACAGCAAGCAATAGCTGTTGAAAAAAGAATACAAACACTCGATATTTTGGGTGAAGTAGCAGCTCGCTATATCGATGTTTTGACGTTACAGCAAATCATGCTCGTCAATGAAAATGCAGAAAAGCTAGCACGAGAAACCTATCAAACTGTCTCCAAAAAAGTTCGTGTTGGTTCGGCACCGTCATCAGAGCAAAAACGAGCTGATGCAGCTTTAGCAACAGCTCGACTAAAGACGCTAACCATTTCCAAGCAGTTAGAGGCCAGTGTTCGTAAGTTAGCTATTATGTGGGGAGAACAATCACCGCAATTCTCTCGTGTATCAGGCGATTTATTTGCACTTCCCAAAACAATATCACTCGAATACATCATGGCTCAACTTTCTCAAAGTCCTCATATATTAGCTTATGCAGAGCAATCGAGAATTCAGCAAGCTCAATTACAATCAATCAACGCACAAAGCCACGCTAATATAACGTGGAGCGCAGGTGTGAAAAGACTTGAAGGTAGCAATGAGACTGCGTTGGTTGCAGGAATTAGCGTCCCTCTGTTTACGAGTGATAGAAATAGAGGCAGCTATCAATCTCAAAAAGCAAAACTCGATGAAGTTGAGCAGCAACGGAAAGCCAGTGAGCGAGCAATTTACAGCCAATTAGCGACATTTTATGCGGCTCAGGAAGAGGCTCGCCTTACGGTTGAAACCTTACAAACCAGTATTATTCCGCCTCAAGAAAGTGCTTTGTCATTAGTGCAAAAAGCCTATTCGGACGGGCGCTTTAGTTATTTAGAGCTAGTTTCAGTTCAAAAAGAGCTTATTGAGATGCAATATGCGCTTATTTTTGCCGCAAGTGAGGTTCACAAACAAAGCGCCTCCATTGAGTCCTTATCAGGCATTCCATTAATTTCTTCCGGCAATACAGAAAGCCAACTTTCAAGCTTTATTGAGAATTAATCATGAAAAAGAAAAATATATTAAATTCACCAATCAGCCTTTTCAAATTAATGCTTGTTGCTGTAATTGGTTTCACCTCCATCACGACCTCAGCCAGTGAAGAACACAAAGATGAAATAGTCTCTATGTCTGTTGAGATGGCTAAACAAAACAGCATTGAAACAGTAGCAGCAACTAGCGGTGTTATTCATAACGAAGAAGTTGTATATGGAAAAATCGTTGCCGATCCTGCCTCACTTGCGCACGTTAACGCTAGATTCGATGGTGTTATTAAGGAAGTAAAAGTCAATCTCGGCGAAGAGGTCAAAAAAGGTGAAACGTTGGTAGTGATTGAATCCAATGAGAGCTTAAATCAATATTCGATAAAAGCACCAATGTCTGGGCGTATAGTCGCTAGGCAAGCCAATATTGGCGAGCTTACAAATGGTGAAAACTTGCTGACAATAGCCAATTTTGACGTGGTTTGGGCACAACTATCAGTGTTTCCTACTCAGCTAAGTAAGGTTAACGCTAACCAGCAGGTGCTAATTCATAGCACTGAATTTAATCAAAGTGCGCAAATTAGCTATTTAACACCATCACTAAACGACAAGCCATACTCATTGGCATTTGTAAAATTGGATAACAAAACCAACAAGTGGCCGCTTGGCACTGTAATTAAAGGTGCGGTTACGACCAGTCAACACTCTGCTCCAGTTGTTGTGCCAAAAGGAGCCATTCAAGAGTTTGAAGGCAAAGATGTTGTTTTTATTAAAGAAGGCAATGAATACCACCCTAGCGCCGTAAAAACTGGCGCTTCAGACGCTATCAATATTGCTATCATCGACGGTTTGAACGTCGGCGAAAGTGTGGTTGTAAAGAACAGTTATCTGCTAGTTGCTGATCTAAAAAAATCGGAGGCTGGACATGAACACTAATCTCCGACCTTTTTGTCCTCTACATATTGGCTTCAGTATTATCGAGGTGAAAATATGATCGCTTGGATACTAGAATTATCTATCCGTAGACGTGGTACTATGTTGCTTATGGCCTTGTTTATCATCGCTTTAGGAATATGGAACTATCAGAAGCTACCTATTGACGCTGTGCCAGATATAACCAATGTACAGGTACAAATAAACACGCAGGCTCAAGGTTATTCACCTTTGGAAACAGAGCAACGGATTACGTTTATCGTCGAAACGGGCTTGGCGGGTTTACCTAAGCTGGATTATACCCGTTCACTTTCTCGATATGGCCTGTCGCAAGTGACTGTTGTGTTTGAAGAAGGCACAGATTTGTATTTTGCCAGAAACCTAATCAATGAGCGACTTAGCGCAATTAAGGAGCAACTACCGTTTGGCATTGAACCAGAAATGGGACCAATTGCTACGGGCCTCGGTGAAATATACATGTACAGTATAACTGCCGACGAAAGTGCAAAGCAGAATAATGGCTTACCCTATGATGCGATGGCGTTAAGGGAGATCCATGACTGGGTAGTGAAACCACAACTTGCATTGGTTAAAGGGATTACGGAAATCAATGCAATTGGTGGCTATAAAAAGCAATACCATATCAATCCCGATCCGTTAAGGATGTTGCACTTCGGTATTACCAGTGAAGCACTATCAAATGCAATAATGCGAAATAATGCAAATCAAGGGGCTGGATTCATCGAAAGAAGCGGACAGCAAATTCTTGTTCGTTCACAAGCTCAGTTGCAATCTATTCAAGACATCCAAAACGTCATTATAAAAAGCGACGACGGCACACTTGTAAAAGTTAAAGATGTCGCCGAAGTTGCGATAGGAAAAGAGCTAAGGACAGGAGCTGCATCACTGGAAGGCAAGGAAAGTGTGATTGGCACCGCAATGATGCTGGTAGGAGAAAATTCACGCTCGGTGGCATTGGCTGTTGGTGACAAGCTTAGTGAAATCCAAAACAGTTTACCTCAAGGCGTGTCCATAGTTCCCTTATATGACAGGACAACTCTGGTTGATAAAGCAATTAGCACCGTACAGAAAAATCTTATTGAAGGTGCATTACTGGTTATCTTCGTATTGTTCCTATTACTGGGTAACATACGCGCCGCTTTGATTACCGCCGCAGTAATTCCTTTGGCAATGTTGGCAACAATCACGGGCATGGTTCAAAGCAAAGTCTCTGCGAATTTAATGAGTCTGGGAGCCTTAGATTTTGGATTGATTGTCGATGGCGCGGTAATAATCGTTGAGAACTGCATTAGGCGGTTAGCAGAAAGCCAAAAACGAAATAGTTCTGTCATTTCCCTGAAAGAACGCCTAGACATTGTTTATTCTGCTACCAATGAGGTTATACGACCTAGTGTTTTTGGCGTATTGATCATAACGATTGTCTATTTACCTTTGTTTACCTTATCGGGTGTCGAGGGCAAAATGTTTCATCCGATGGCCGCAACGGTGATAATCGCTCTATTGTCTGCAATGGTATTTACCTTCACGCTAGTCCCCGCTGCGGTTGCTTTATTCTTGAAAGGCAAAATCAGCGAAAAAGAAAGTCCAGTAATTGTCGGCGCTAAGTCAGTTTATAGTCCTGTTTTGAAGTGGGCTTTAAAACTACGTTGGCTAGTTGTTTGCGGCGCTGCTTTACTTGTGACATTTAGCATATTACTTGGTAGTAAATTAGGATCTGAATTTGTTCCTCAACTTAATGAAGGTGACATTGCACTGCACGCGATGCGTATTCCGGGCACGGGTATTGACCAAGCTGTAGAAATGCAGAAGGTACTTGAACAACAAATTATGAAATATGATGAAGTTGTTACGGTGTTTTCAAAAACGGGCACAGCAGAAGTTGCGACAGACGCGATGCCGCCAAATGTGACTGATACTTTTCTGATATTAAAGCCGAGAGAGCAATGGCCCGACCCTAATTTAACGAAAGAGGATTTTGTTGAAAGGCTGGAAAAAGATCTCAGCTCTATTCCCGGCAATAATTATGAGTTTACTCAACCAATTCAGATGCGATTTAACGAATTAATTAGCGGAGTAAGAGCTGATTTAGGGATTAAGCTCTACGGTGATGATCTATCCCAACTTGTCATTTCTGCACAAGAAGTTTTGGCTACACTCAATACAATTTCAGGTGTTGCTGATGCGCGGCTCGAACAAGTTGATGACGTGCCTATCTTTACCGTTAACCCCAAGCCTGAAGCATTAGCGCTATACGGGTTGGATGCAAGCGACTTACAGTCTTGGTTAAAAACAGTCGTGTCAGGTGAAGGCGCAGGGTTAATATTCGAAGGTGATCGTCGATTTGAAATTGTAGTTAGATATCCTGAGCTGTTGAGAGCCAACCTTGATCAGCTAGGTAATTTGCCAATCGCGACAGAAAGTGGTGAGTTTGTACCTGTAAGCGAAGTTGCAGAGTTAAATTATACGACAGTTCCAAGTCAAATAAGCCGAGAAAATGGTAAGCGACGAATTGTAATTACAGCAAATGTTAGAAACCGAGATCTAGGCTCATTCGTACAAGAGGCACAGCAAAAAATTCAACAAAATGTTGAATTGCCTGCTGGTTATTGGCTTGAGTACGGCGGAACATTTGAGCAACTTGAGAGTGCAACGCAAAGATTATCCATCGTAGTACCTGCCACATTGTTTGTAATTTTGACACTGCTTGTCATAGCATTTAGTTCAATAAAAGATGCCCTGATCATATTTAGTGGTGTGCCTTTAGCACTTACAGGCGGCGTATTGGCTTTGTGGTTAAGAGACATGCCTCTTTCAATTTCTGCTGCTGTTGGATTTATCGCTCTTTCAGGGATAGCTGTATTAAATGGACTGGTGATGCTGTCATTCATTAAACAGCGATTACTTGAAACAGGAGAGCTAATAAACTCAATTATCGAAGGTGCAACTATCAGGCTTCGCCCTGTATTAATGACCGCTTTGGTTGCTAGCTTAGGTTTCATTCCTATGGCATTAAACGTCGGAACTGGGGCTGAAGTTCAGAGGCCATTAGCAACGGTGGTAATTGGAGGGATTATTTCCTCTACTTTACTTACTTTAGTTGTTTTGCCTGTTCTATATAGAATTGTTTACAGTAAATACAAATCTTAACTTTAATTTAGAGGCTTCTCGTAATGTTTTCGAGAAGCCTTTTGTTAAGTTACTTTTGCTCGTTCAGGTGTGTAAAAAGACCTATTTAAAACTAAATTACTTTTAAGACGCCGCGATACATTTGTATCTGACAATGAAACTCATGCTCTCCCTGTGACAAGTTTAATAAGGTAATTTGAGTAATTTCATTTAACTTAAGCTGTTCGCTTATATCCAATGAAGGAATAAGCATTATTTCAGCGCAGGGGGATTGCTCTTTATGACCGTTATGAACGCACGTCATTATTGCTAATTGCGCAGATTATGAATGAAACTGGTAAACGGATTATCATTTTTTGTACTGACAGAACCATTAATAATCTTTGAACAATCGCCCCGTTTGTGAGTACTTTCAATGTCCTCAAGAATAGACTTTAATGATCGGCCTAGCCGATCAAGGCGAGTAACTATTACCTCATCACCCTACCTGATGAAATCGATTAGCTTCTTTAACTTTTTTCATTTCTAACCGAAGTACCAGACACATTGCCTTATAATATTTTTTTACAACCATAATAGCCCAACTGAACAGTTGAGCATTCAAATCTTGTTCTCTAGTAGATACTCTTGCAAAACCACTTTCATGTGTAGGAAACTTTTAGCTTTCGGACATGAACGAGATAAAAGATCAATATTCGTTCATTTAAAAAGTGAAATAAATGACAACTCTAACTATCAAGATTAATTCTTCCACATGCTTTAACTGTGTCTTCACTTGTACACGAGCTTACATTTGTTGAAGCTCAGCTTGTAGTACTTTGAGTTCCCACATTAGATTGTTAACTAAAGCCAATTCCGCCTGTGTCTATCACAAGTTCAAAACTCAAACTCTAAATATAAGCTGATTTGATCTCCTTCAAAGAAGATTTTTTGCCCATAAACTCTTACACCGAAATGTGTAGATTAGTACTGATTCACAATAATTGCGCTGAAATTGAGTCAATCGTATTACAAATACTCTTATTGATACTGGCTCATTACTTGCAATTTTTCGAGAACATGACCACATGTAGAGAATAATAGGCTAACAGTGGGAAATATTTACACTATCAATGTAAGGATTACTTATGAAATACTCAAGATTTGCTGCAATGATCATCACCTCAACCATTGCTATGTTTGTCATGATGTATCTCAACACTTACGCAGTATCACATATATGGTTTAGTGAAACGCGTATCTATATGGCGTTGTATATGGGAGCAGGTATGGCAATGATCATGCTGGCCTTTATGCTTGGCATGTACAGTAACAAGAAGCTCAACATGGCTATTTTTCTATTGGCGACAATACTGTTCGCCATATGTCTTTATCTTGTTCGCTCTCAAAGCACAATTTCTGACACTGCCTACATGAAAGCGATGATTCCTCATCACTCCATTGCTATTCTTACTAGTGAGCATTCAACTTTGGAGGATGTACGCGTGCGTGAATTGGCAAATGGTATTATTAAAGCCCAACGAAAAGAAATAAAAGAAATGGAATGGCTGATTAAGGATATTTCTGAAAATGGAAAGGTCAGCTCACAAGCTCAGGCTGAGCAACGACCGCTCCCAAAGTTTGAAGGCACACTGAACAAAGGAGACTAAGATGACTAAGACAGCTACCCTGTACAGAATGGTCACTGACGAACATATCTGCCCCTATGGTTTAAGGTCGAAAGATTTGCTGGAGAGGCAAGGGTATGATGTAGAAGATCATAAGCTCACGTCAAGACAACAAGCTGATGACTTCAAAGATAAGCATGATGTCAAAACTACGCCACAAACCTTTATTGAAGGAAAGCGTGTCGGAGGATACGATGACTTAAGAGAGTATTTTGGTAAAGATGAAGCAGGTCAAACTGGCACAACCTACACGCCAGTTGTAGCCATTTTCTCGATAGCTGCACTTCTTGCTGTCGCATCTCAACATTTTGCTTCCGGCTCATTTATCTCCATCAGAACACTGATGCTATTTATAGCTTTTTCAATGACGCTCTTAGCGGTGCAAAAACTGAAAGACCTATACAGTTTCACAAATTCGTTTATTACTTATGATTTACTAGCGATGAGATGGATAAGATATGGTTATATTTATCCCTTCATTGAAGCATATGCAGGTATTGGTATGGTTGCCCAACTACAGCCTCTCGCAGTGGCACCATTTTCATTGTTTATCGGCACAGTTGGAGCAATTTCAGTTTTCAAAGCCGTTTACATAGACAAACGCCAGTTAAAGTGTGCCTGTGTAGGCGGCGATAGTAGTGTGCCACTTGGATTTGTATCGCTATCTGAAAACTTATTTATGATCGCGGGAGCATTGATTATGCTGCTGATGTAAAGGTATAGCTCTATTCGGCGGCTCCTTAACTGTTAAGATTAGACCTAGGATGCCAGCCCACACCTTTCTAATCCATATGTAACATTTTTTCTGTCGTACTGGCATCAAGATAACCAGAACTGAGCAAACAATCTCAAAGGTTGTACAAAATAACACTAAAGCTTTTTCATTAAGTTTTATTGTTATGCTCTTGTGGTGGCTTTCGCCACCACTTTATTAGTTTTCAAGTTCCACCATATCTTTCGCTGCAATGTCACCAGACACTAGCTTTACAGTTGCGAAATGATCATTCACAATTTTAGTAATTTGTACCGTTCCTACCTTTTCGATAGTGTAGGGATCGTCACCTTCACTCAATACTATTCTTTCATGGAATCTAATAACACTGTATTTTTGCCCAACCTCTGCGCCATGCTTAGCACCAATACAGATTAGAGTTCGATTATCAGAACTTTCTACTACCTGACCTCTCATCATGTATTTATGATAAAAAGTGGTATTAGAACAACCCACTAAATATAAACCGAATGTAAGCAATAAAAGAGCTTTTATATAGGGTGTTTTCATCACTGTTACCTCATTTGACTAACTAATTATCTATACACTTTTTTATGAATTCATTTGTTTTTCCGGCCAGCCCCCGAAGGTGCTTGATGACAACTCCAAGGCTTATGAACAGAGTTATCTTTGATGTTCTGATCAACAAATTTATAGTAACTTTCTTTAGTATGTGTCCACCAATCATCATGAACATCTGCGCCATACTTACGGATTACCTCCTCAATCCCATCAAGGCTTACGTTTGCGGCATCATAGGCAAGGTGTATTTCACCTTCTTTGATGTTGTAACTAACTTCATCTATACCAAAAAGCTGATCTATTTCTTTTACTAACTCGTCACAGCTTTCTTCTGTGACATTGCTAAGCTTTAGATTTCGAACAACTAAATTCTGCTCTCTAACGCCAACTCTATGATCTAAATCGCTCATAATTTTTCTCCTAATGTTTGTGTGAATGCTGTTGATTGCTATCTTTAATTTCTTCCATTTTCCGGTTCATCTGCGGCATCATGTTTTCCATCATTTCCAGATGATGTTCAGCCATTGCAATTTGTTTATGTATAGGTTTGTCTTCCATATCTCGATGCATGATCTGCATAATTTTCATCATTGAACGTCTATGTTTATGCATCATTCTTTTTTGCTTTTCAGGATCTTGTTCAGATTTAATTGCTAAAACTTCTTTTTTCATTTCCATCATCTTTTTATGCATTTTTTCCATATTTTCATGCGACATTGCCATGCCTTGATGCATATCAGAATTATTCGCACCTTCATGTTTATGCTCATTGTTTTGAGCAAATAAACTTGTGGCCGCCAATAGTGAGCTGACAAATAAAATTGATTTACCTAACGTTTTCATGATTTTTACCTTCTATGTTTTTATTAAAATTTGGAATCCAACTTGGTGTCGATTCCATATATCTGTGGTACTCCGAACCAAACTCGGCAATCGCTTGTGCTTCTTCGCGTTTCGCTAGCTTGACGTAAACAACGACTAAGATTGGAAACATCGCAAGTGTTGGGATGGTCGGCCACTGCAATAAAAAGCCGAACATGATTAGAATGAATGCTACATACTGTGGATGACGACACCTTGCATACCATCCTGTGGTCGCTAATTGATGATTTTTTTGCGCGTGATGTAATACATTCCATGCTGAAGACAACATAAAGAAGCCAGCAACAATAAATACCATACTCGCTATATGAAATGGGTCCCAATGGGCATCACCTTCAAAACCAAAGAAAGTATGCAATAAGTGCCCATTTTCATGCGCAAAGAAGTTAACTTCTGGATAGGTCTCCGTCAGCCATCCCGATAGAAAATAGATAGTTAAAGGAAAGCCATACATTTCAGTAAATAGGGCAACAATAAAGGCGGAGAACGCTCCAAGGCTTCGCCAATCAGTAGATGTTTTTGGTTTGACAAAACTAAAGGCAAAAAAGATAAAAATTGCTGAGTTCAGTATCACCATTGACCATAAGCCATAATCATATGTCTCATTCATCACTGTTCTCCTTTTTATGTGATTCCTTACGTCCTTCTTCTAAACCTTGTATGTAGCCGTCACGATAGGCAGCATTTTTATCCGTGAGTTCTTGAAAGCTCTCTTCCTTTTTCTCATCAGGCGCATGTGAATGATCGTGGCCATGTTTGCCATGACTGCCATGCATAAATACGTGCATCAACGGGCATAGCAATAAAATCAAATAAGGAAGAAATTGCAGTACATGCTGTCCATGTTCAAAGATTAAAAAATAGGTGGCTGCCGCAATAAGCACCAATGCAGCCCAACCCGTGGGTGTTGACCAAAATTTAGGGTGCTCATTTTTCATATTGGCCTCCTATTGACCTTAAATCTTCCGCTGAAGCTTCAGACTTAGAATTTATCCAGAAGAGATTATCCACAGGGGAGATACTAACTAGTCCTTCTCCTTCAACGTTGGTATACGCTGCATCAAGCAAAACTTTAGCAACATGTTCTGCATCATCAAAAGCAACATAAATTGTCATAACTATATGTGCTGATAAGTGATTTCTGTTGTAAGTATCAGCATATGCACCTCTGCCCGTTGCTTTATGAATGGTAAAGCCTTTATAGCCATGTGAAAGTAGTGCCTCTTCTACTCGTGTTAACACCATTTCATCGAAAATGGCGGTCACTTTTTTCATGTTCATAAACCCTCCTAAACAACCTTTAAGACACCGCGATACATTTGCATCTGACAATGAAACTCATGCTCTCCCGGTGATAAGTTCAATAAAGTAATTTGAGTAATTTCATTTAATTTAAGCTGCTCGCTTACCTCCAATGATGGAATAAGCATTGTTTCAGCGCAGGGTGATTGATCTTTGCGCATAAACTTCAGAGTGACAGGTTGACTAGCAGACACTTGGATTGAGGATGGTGAATACACGCCATCCCTCACTTCAATGAGTACTTCATTACCTTGAACAATTGTTTTATTGGGTTTGAATAGCCAAAACCACCAAACAATCAGTGCGATTAACACTAAGCCTAATAAGTTAATTAACATCATCGTGTTTCTCCTTAATTCTCTTTTGCTTTAAACAAGCGAAGTCGATTTGCATTTGACACTACAGTCAATGACGAAAACGCCATTGCAGCACCTGCAATTACAGGGCTAAGCAGAATGCCAAAGAAGGGATATAGAATCCCCGCAGCAAAAGGAATCCCAGCTACGTTATAGACAAACGCGCCAAACAAGTTTTGTTTTATATTTCGTAAAGTAGCTTTGCTTACCGCTATGGCATCAGCTAGGCCATGAAGTGAACCACGCATTAGGGTAATGTCAGCACTTTCGATAGCTACATCAGTCCCTGTGCCTATTGCGAAGCCAACATCGGCTAACGCTAGCGCAGGAGCATCGTTGATGCCATCTCCTGTCATACCAACAATTTCGCCGCCTTCTTGTAGCTCTTTCACCTTGTTGGCTTTATCTTCTGGCAGCACTTCAGCAAGAAACTCACTAATACCCGCTTTTTTGGCAACAGCAGCAGCGGTTTCCTTGTTATCACCCGTTAACATGATGACGCGTATACCATTAGCCTGAAGTCGTTTGATAGCAGAGATTGAGTCTGACTTAATAGGATCTGCAACAGCAATGATTGCTGCAAGTTCACCATCTACAGCAAAGTACATAGGTGTTTTGGCTTCTTTGGCTAAAGACTGCGCTTGTTCAACAAAGCCTGTGAGGTCTATGCCTTTTAACTTCATTAGTTTATCGTTTCCGAAAAGCAGGGCATTATTGTTGCAGTTTGCTTCTACACCAAAACCCGTAATGGCGTTAAACGCTTCAATTTTTAGTAACTCAATATCCTTATCTAACGCACTTTCAACAATCGCTTGCGCTAAAGGGTGCTCTGAGCCGCTCTCTAAACTTGCAGCAAGCTGTAGTACGTCTTTTTCGTCCGTAGCTTTTGCTAAAACAATATCGGTTACCTTAGGTGCCCCTTCAGTAATAGTGCCCGTTTTATCTAAAATCATGGCAGTGATTTTAGAGGCGGTTTGCAGTGCTTCACCGTTTCGAATAAGCACGCCTGCTTCTGCGGCCTTTCCTACTCCGACCATGACAGACATGGGCGTTGCCAAGCCCAAAGCACATGGGCAGGCAATAATGAGTACAGTAGTTGCTGATACGATGGCAAAAGCAATTGCTGGCTCAGGTCCAAAGTTAAGCCATGCTAGCGCACTTAACACAGAGATGATCATGACAACAGGAACGAAAAAAGCTGAAATAACATCAGCCAAGCGGCCAATCGGCGGTTTAGAATTTTGTGCTCGTTTCACCATATTGATGATTTGCGCAAGCGCCGTGTCTTTTCCAACACGTGTGGCTTTAAACATAATCATGCCTGATTTGTTCAAAGTACCAGCGACAACCTCATCTTCTTCGGCTTTTTCAACAGGCATAGGCTCGCCTGTCAGCATGGACTCATCAATAGAGGTGTGCCCTTCCAATACCACACCATCGACGGGAATTTTTTCGCCCGGTTTTACCTTTACAATATCGTTAAGTAAAACCTGCTCAATACCAATCTGAACTTCTTTGCTATCACGAACTACGGTTGCCGTTTTGGCCTGCAAGCCGATAAGACGCTTAATGGCCTCAGAGGTTTTACCTCTGGCTTTTATTTCTAATGCCAGACCTAAATCAATTAAGCCAATGATCATGGCGGTAGCTTCAAAATAAACATGCCGTGCCATTAATGGAACGGCGTCAGGTGCAAACACGACAACCATCGAATACACCCAAGCTGTACCTGTTCCTAAAGCTATTAAAGTGTCCATATTAGCGGAGTGGTTTTTAAAGCTTTTCCAAGCGCCAACATAAAAATGCTTACCTGAAAAATACATAACACCAAAAGTTAAAATGCCTACAACCAGCCAAGACATGCGTTCAAGGTTTGTTTCAACCGTCATTTCTCCAACCACAATGCTGTAGATCATCAAAGGAACACCGAGTGAAAGGGCAATAAACGTATCGCGCATTAGTTTTTTATAATATGCCCAATCAGCCGCTTCTTTCTCGTCAAGCGCATCTGCTGCCGAGCTATCATCAATTGGCTTCGCGTTATACCCCACAGACTCAACAGCTTTGATCAATTCTTCTGTCTTAGCTGTCCCAGAAACTGTTACAGTCCTATCAGCAAAATTCATTTCCGCACTGACTACACCAAGAGTTGCCTTTAACGCCCCTTCAATTTTGCCTACACAGCTAGCACACCCAGCTCCTTCAATGATGAGCTGTTGGTTATGTGATACTTTCTCCAACGTATTCTCCTTACTTTTACACGAAGAGGATTGAGCTTTTGCCTGACAGCAACAGCCTGATTCGGTTTCTATATTTGTATTAGTAGTCACCATTTTTCCTCCTATGCCTTTTTAATTTGCTCAAAGTTTTCGATGAGATGACAAACCATGTTTGCAGTCGGCGCTTTGTCTTCCATTTCTTCCCATTGAGAAAGAGCTGAAGACATTTTTCCTCGAAGTGCCAACATTGCTTGAAACTGTTTTTCTGTTTCTTCAAGCCTCTCTTTGATCAGGCTTCTGACTAATGGGCACGCACTTTTACCATCTTCAGATTCATTAAGAATTTGCTTGATATCAGCAACGGAAAAACCAAGGTTTCTGGCACTTAAAATGAATTTAAGTCTCGATACCTCTTTATTCGAGTATGACTTGTAGCCGTTCACTGACTTAGCAGGTTTTAACAGTCCCAATCGAGTGTAATAGCGCACCGTATCAGCAGTCGTTCCAAGGCTTTTTGCCAACTCTGTTACTTTCATATTTACTCCTTAGTTTTTCACCTAAGTTTGTACTCTCATCTACAGCTTAGACCTGTGTCTAAGACACAGGTCAAGCGCTTCCTTATGATTTAATGTACTCAGCTATTGCTTTTATCTGTTGCTCGTTTAGCGGCATTTTAGGCATAGGCGAAGATGAGTTATTAAACTGAGGGTTTTGGAGCTTCTTAATAAAGAAGCCGATCCCTTTGTTTTTAATCGTTTCATCTAACGCTGGGCCAACAGTGCCACCATCACCTTTCAATGAATGGCAGCCTTGGCAACCAAATTGAGTAAACAATTGCTTTCCATCAGGCGCAATCATCTTTTCTGGCGCTACTTTTTTTGCTAAAGGTACGCTTTGGCTAGTTAGTTCCAAAAATTCAAGAACAGCTTGCGTTTCTTTACCTGTTAAATGCGCCTTTTCTCGCATATGCGGCATAATGACTTTCCATTCGGGAATAGAAAATTCATGAACAGCGCGAGCGTTATGGCATCTTGCACAATTGTTATTGATCACTTCCGCACCGGAAATCTTCTCTTCTGCATGAGAGCTAAAAGCAGACAAAAGAGATAAGCTGACAACCAGTAATATTTGAATAATTGATTTCATCTAAGTATCTCCCCTTAAAAGCCATAGCTGTATTGGATAGCGAAGCGCTTGTCGTCTTCCCCATCGTGAACGGTGGTATCTTCGTATGTCGCCTTAATGACAGCTCGACTGTCTAACCAGTAATTAATGCCATAAGCCCAACGCTCTGCTTCGTTAATTTTATTGGTCTCAGCATATTCAACGACGAAATCTGTTCCTTGTAATACATTGAACATTTTTCCTGCCATAAAAGTTGCTTGGAGATACCAGCCATTGCGATCAAATGTGATCACTTTGTTTTCTTCATGTTCATCTTCTTCGAAGGCATCAGTTTCTGTTTTGATGTATTCCCCTCTGACGATGTAATGGTTACCAATCCAGTTGATATCAAAGCCAGTTGCTGTAAACCCTAGCTCTTCATCATCATCATATTTTGCCGTGTAATAGGAAGCGCCAACCTCAATGCCCGGAAGAAAGGCATACGCAATACGCCCCCCAAATGCTTTGTCAGAGTTGTTATCCGCACTCGTTGCTTCAAACGCGAGTTCAGGAAGTTCCAAAGCGTGATCATCAACTTCTTCATGCTCGTCTTCCTCTTCAGCATGTTCATCGATAACCTCCTCTTCGTGTTCATCCTGCACAGGCTCTTCATCATGGGCATCTTCTTCATCTTCATGAGGAGCCTCGGCAGCAAGCCCATTTGTCATGTATACATCAAAGAAAATTTTCTGATTTTTACCCAAAGGAATTATGTGTTGAATGCCAATACCAATATCACTCATCACGGGTAACAAACCTTGCATAGGTTGATAACCACCATGACCACCTAACCCGCCATAAATACCGGGAGAGAACGCTGAGCGATTAATCCAGCTAGGATGTAGATTCGGCCCATACTGGCCAAATGGGAGTAGAAATTTACCTGCGGTAAAAGTAGTTGTATCTGAAAGGAAATAATGAATATCAGCGTATTCAAGCTCGACTTCAGTTTCCCCATTTTCATCGACTGAGATTTCAGTTTCAGCTTCTATATGCATTTTGTCATTGAGACTAAACAAGAAAATAGGTACAAATCGCGCACTGAATGCACTTGTATCCATCAATTTGCTGTCTTCGTATTTTACGTCTCCATACCCCGCTAACGCGAAGCGACTATTATTTTGTTGTTCATTCGCTAAGAGATGTCCACTCGCAACAGCGGTAGCTATTGCAAATGGCAATAATTTGAGCATGTTCATCGTGCCTCCCAAAAATATTGTGCTAATTGTTCAAAACAGTTGGTTATTTAAACCAATGAATAAATCGTTCTATTTTTGATGGGAGTGGCGAAAAAAAGACGCACTGATCCCGTGATTAGCCAATAATTGGTGGACGATAAAGTAAGAGATGGATACCAGATTTTGGTAGAGGTGTACGCTGTAGAAATAGCTCAGAGTAAATATTGCAAATACCTTCCTCTTGCGCTTGCACAAGATAGGCATTTAAATGAAAGCTTGAACAAAATCCCCCCTCACAACAAACACAATCACTAGCTTTGCATTTTTCACATACTTCATCACCATGACGGTGTTTAGAGTCTTGCGAGTTTACAGTGTGATAGTGACTATTGTCATTCATTGATTGATGGTGAATATTTTTGCTTCGTTGCATAATATGAGTGTCGGAAGATCCATTTTGATGTTCTTCACAATTCATTGGCTTAGCTGTAACAAAACTATGCTGCGTAAGCAACACAGTTATTATCACTATTTTAAACCACCTGAAAAGTCCAAACATTATCATTCCTTCTTTAGCACCTACAATATTAGCCACTTTGTAAAAATAATTTTATGATCTTGATCAAACTTTGAACTAAAACCTAAACTTTTTACTTTTTACTTTTTACTTTTTACTTTTTACTTTTTACTTTTTTAAACAGCTTAAACTTAACAAGTATAAAAGGGGTGTCTAATTTATACTCATGAGATTGAAGCCAAGCATGAGCACCATTAAAAAAATAAAAACCCTACGCTCATAACTAGGTATTGAGAAAGGGATCATTTTTCGAATTGTTCAGCTTTAAGCGCAGTACTTTGCAACAATCGGTTCTATCCCGAGCACACCCAATTCCCGTTCATCAAAAGTGATAAAATAGCCTATTGTACGTCTTTCAATGGCGATGTTTTTTGGCTTGACTCTTTAACCTTAAACATTCGCCAACTTTACTTCTTAGCTGATATTCCACCTTGATAGGTATACACCAGACTGGCACCGACTGAAAACAAGAAGTAGCTTACTATTACTGCTCTTAGTTCTTTCCAAAAAAACTATTAGCTAGGCCTTTCCTAACATAACTAAAATGGTTTAAATCCCAAAAAACGAAAGCTACCATCAATATAGTTGCGGTAGCTCTCATCAAGTCAATATAGTATTTCTTCACATCAGAGCCAGAACTTGATACCTGCAACAAAAGCAGTATCACGCGTACTTTGCCCATTTAACTTCGCAAAGTCGGCTGTATTACCAAATTTATTTGTCCACTCAACGCCAACATAGGGAGCAAACTGGCGGGTAAACTCATAACGAACCCGAAAACCAATAGCACTGCTAGATAAGCCACTACCAAGGTTATTTTGGACGTCATCCTTACCGTAAAGCGTCAACTCTGCTCGTGGTTGAACAATTAACTTTTGAGTAAGTAATAGCTCATACTCAGCTTCGATCGAAAATGCACTATTACCTTGCTCTCCTAAATACGCAGTCATATCAATTTCAAACCAGTAGGGGGCTAGACCTTGTAAACCAAAAGCTAGCCATTTGCGGTTTTCACCTTCGTTATTGTAATCAAGTCGAATACCGACTTGTGTATCCCAATAAGCAGATATTGCGTGGCCCCATAGAAAATCTGTTTGGTTCTCCTCTAAATTACCTTCGCTAAAATCTCCCTCAGTTTTGATGACTAATCTATCAAAAGTAGTGCCATACCATGCCTGAAAGTCAAAAACACCTGCGTTTGTTTGCTCATTATATTCAAGACGATCCCCTAGTAGCGCGTAAAATGAATGCTCATCTGCCAAAGTCAGTCGTTTGTCGCTATTGAGTGCATAAGGACCTTCAGTCAATGTTGTACCTGCGGCATAAGCATGAGGGTCTCTAGCATCTTTAGGTGCATCTCCACCTTGTGCTTGCATTTTAGAATCACCCATCTCAGTCATCTCATCTTTTGCAGATACAGATACACTTATAAGGGGCAAACCTATTAATAATAGTTTTAACGTATTGGTTAGTATTAATTTTCTCATGATACAACTACCTCTCTAAACATACCTGCATCCATGTGGAATAATAAATGGCAATGCCATGCCCAGCGACCTACGTCATGAGGTGTTGTTAAAAAACTAATTCTTTGCGCTGGTTGTACAGGGATAGTATGGCGACGAACCTGTACATCACCTTTTTCATTCTCCAAATCGCTCCACATACCATGCAGGTGCATTGGATGTGTCATCATTGTATCGTTTTGTAAAATAACTCTTAAACGTTGATTATGCTTCATGTGAACTGGCGTGCTTTTTCCAAATTCCAAGCCATCAAATGACCAGCTATAACGCTCCATGTTTCCAGTTAAATGTAATTCAATTTCAGCCTCTGGCTCTTGCTGGTTTGTAATTCCCTCAAGAGAATGTAAATCTGCAAGTGTTAAAACACGGCGTCCATTTTTACGTAAACCTATACCGGGATCATCAAGGTTTGTTCTAGGCATATCAACACGCATATCAACAGAAGCTCCATACTCTGTTTTTGCATGACGCACTTTAGTGCTAGCAACAGCTAATGGGTTTTTAGTCATTCCATGTTTACTATGCTCCATTGCCATCGCTCCATGACCCATTGCCATCGCTCCATGACCCATTGCACTATGATCCATTTTATTAGAATTCATGCCCGACATACCTGCCGTATCAGCCATTGTAGAATGCACACTATCATGGGTCATATTGCCCATCATATCTGTCATCGTTAACCACTCAACGGGGTCTAAAGAAGGTACTGGTGCATCAACGTTAGGTGCCATTGATAAAGTACCTTTAGCATAACCTGAGCGATCCATGCTTTGTGCAAAAATCGTATATGCGTCATTTTTTGGCTCGACAAGTACATCATAAGTTTCACCGGGACCAAATCTAAATTCATCTACTGTCACAGGTTCAACATTTTGTCCATCAGCTTGTACAACTGTTAACTTCAGCTCAGGTATTCTTACATCAAAAAACGTATTGCTAGAACCGTTAATAAATCTAAGCCTAACCTTTTCGCCAGCTTTAAACATTCCACGCCAATTTGTCAAAGGCGCACAACCATTCATTAAAAAAGTCATTGCAGATGCTGATAAGTCTGCAAGATCTGTAGGGTTCATTCTCATTTTATTCCACATTTCCCGGCGTTGTAGCGCATTTGAAACGCTGCTATTTGAAATGTCATCAAAAAACTCTGGAACAGTAGGTTGATTAAAGTTAAATACATCGCTCTGTACTTTTAACTTGCGAAACAAATCCATTGGGTCATCATCAGTCCAATCAGACAATTGGATGACATGCTCATTGTCAGCACTAATAATATCCTTTTCTCTTGGCTCAATAATTAATGCGCCGTACATACCTGTCATTTCTTGAAAACCACTGTGTGAGTGATACCAATATGTGCCGCTTTGTTGCAGCTTAAATTTATAAACAAAGGTTTCACCCGGCATTATACCTTTAAAGCTAATACCCGGTACGCCATCCATTTGATACGGAAGAATGATCCCATGCCAATGAATTGAACTCGGCACTGATAATTTATTCGTTACCCTGATAGTAACGTCATCACCTTCTCTGAGGCGCAAGGTAGGAGCTGGTATTGAGCCATTGATTGTTGTAGCCATTCTTACAACACCTGTGAAGTTTACTGGTGACTCATCTATCACCAGATCTATGACTTCCCCACTTAGTTCGGGCGCAGTACCTGTTGAAGTTCCAGCAAGCAAAGATGAAGCTGCATGAAGAACACTTGGAAAAGCAGCTAATACACCGCCAGCAGCTAATCCTTGTACAAAGCGTCTACGTGGCGTAGAAACTTGATGTAATGGATTGTTATTTCTCATTTTACTCTCCGTTGTTTGAACAATAAATTAATGTGACCAATGAATGTGCTTAATCTTCCATTCACCATTTTGTTTTTCCAGCACCATCGTTTCCATGCCTTGATAATCGCGTTCAACACCTTTATGAGTACCTGTAGTTTGACTGCGCGACGCAGAGATAGCGGTATTTCCAAGTATCGTCACTTGATGTTCAAGTGTGTCGCTCTTCATCGCTGCTAAATACTTCATATCCGACAACATATGATGATGAGCATATTCATCAGCGCTCCTTTCAACGCGGCCTCCCTCGAAAATGGTGACATCATCCGCTAACTGTGCTCTAGCCTGTTTTTGATTGCCAGTTTCAAGTGCTTGATGAAATGCCAAAACAACTTTTGCGGCTGGGGTATCTATACCTTTAAACAAACCTTTGTCTTTGTTCTTATCACCATGAGCGTTTGCTGCGAAACTAAACGTCATTAATAAAACGAGTAATATATTTATTGTTTTCATTTTCATTTTCATTCTCTCTTTTAGGTTTTAATTTGCAGGGCCAACAACACTAGTAAGCCCAGCCGTTACAGATAAAATGGCAAAAGCTACTACCATTTCTATCGAGATAGATTTAGATAAAGCCTCTCTGCCTTGACTATTTTTAAGTTGTGGAACGAGTATTAGTTTATGTTTAGCAGCAAGTGCCAAAATAGACACTACAAGGGCCAATTTAAACAACAGTGTTTGTCCGTAACTTGAGCTTATTAGTGCATCAAGACTTCCGACCAATTGAATCACGAGCCAGAGGCCTGCTACCAACAATAGGCTCAATGTAAAACTTGCTTGTTTGCCAAAGCTTTCCATCAGCAAATGAAGTTCTGCATAACTTAGCTGATGGCAAGCCTGTTTTAGTGGCAATAACGCCCCAAACCACCATGCCATAACGAGCACATGCAAAATAAGCAAGCCTTTTTCAATTGTGCCTAACTCAGAAATATGACCCAGTAACGTGAATGAGTATGCAAGGATTAATAAACTCAACATTAAAGCGCTTTGTTTTAAGTACGAGTTCACAGCGAGTTTGAACCTTAAAGCTAAAGCGATTATTGCGGTAACTAGCCCAAGCGCTCGAAGCAAAGCTCCAGTGCCGACAGAGGAGTCCCACATAATAGCCAATATATCAGCGTCTATCGCCCCCTGAATTCCCTCTTCTGCCATTGCACCAGTACTGGCAAAGAACCAAGTAATATTAGCGATCAAAGCCATAACTATATAAGTTCTTGTCCACGTTAAATTCGCTATTACAGCATTACTATGAGATTCATTATGCTCAAAAATTTGTCTGAAAAATGTATAGCCGGCAATACAGGCAAAGCCGACGTAAAATACAATTTTTGACAGTACAATGACTGTATTCCAGATATACATTTCCATATCAATCACACCGCCTATTTTAGTGAACCATAAAGCCGAAGCTATGTTTCATTTTATGACCATCGTTACCTAAGAAGGTTACATCCACAGTATAGTTTGCAGGAGCTAATTTAGGTAGTTTCCATGTAAATTTGCTAGTAGCGACTTTAGAAGGCTCGAATCCAAATTTAAATTCTTCGCCTTGTTTATTGGCCAATGAAACTTTTACAACCCGTACCTCTTTGGTGAACACCAAAGTTAACTCTTCTGGAGGATTCATTAGCATTGCATTATCAGCAGGCACACTTTTTTCAAGATGCACATGCGCAAATACCGCACTACTAAAAACGACACTGATTACGGTTAAAAATTTAATTAGTTTTTTCATATTTACCTCTATTTATTTAATGGATTAACGACTAAATTTATCTTTGAAAATTTGATTACTTGGAATCCCAGCATCTGTAATTATTTTTTCCACTTCACTCATCATTGCTTCTGGACCGCACAAGTAAAACTCAGCCAAAAGCAGTTCTGATTTTTGGTTCATATACGGCAGAAGTACTTTTTGAACATAGCCTGAGTGCCCTTGCCATTCTTCTGAAGGATTAGAAAGAGTAGGAATATAAGAGAAGTTTTTATGCTTCTCACTCAGTGACTTCAATTCATTATGGTATAGCAAGTCATCTTCAGTTCGCGCACCATAGATAAGAGTCAAACCACTTTTATCTTTATGCTTTTTCAACTGTTCAAAAATAATAGACCTTAGTGGTGCAAGTCCTGAACCCGCACCTATAAACACGCGACTAACTTTTTTATTTGAAGTGGCATAAAAATCAGAAAAAGGGCCTTTTGCAGTTATCGTTTCACCTACTTGGAGTGAACCTAAATAACTTGAACCTATTCCTGCTTTAAAACCATTCTTTGCGGTCTGCCAACGGATATTAAACATTAACTCATCAGACTCCTCGTCAAAGTTAACTAATGAGTAGTGGCGAGTTGCACCGTTATGAGAAAATTTTCCATGATAGTAGCTATCCCAGTATTTTTCATAGCACTCTGGCATATCATCTGGACGTAAGCTATTCATCCCTGCTGGCACATCAAATTGCATATATGCACCAGCTTTAAATGCCAACTGTTTGCCTGATTTCAGCTTAAATTTCACTTCCTTGATAAAAGGAGTAATGAAATTAGTCGCAACCACAACTAGCTCATGATTTTCAATATTGCGATCAGTATTAACTTCAATTGAACTAATTTCAGAGAACCTATGCTGACATCCAAGCCGATAACCTTCCTTAAGTTGCTCCTGAGATAAATGTTCCTCTTCAGATAGTGTGATAGGTAATTTAGTTGAACTTAAGAACACGCATTTGCCACAAGTACCGCCACCACCGCAACCTGAAGGAAGGTATACATGTGAACTAGCTAGCCCTTCTAATACAGTTGAGCGACCAACTGCTGAGATGTCAGTAATAGTATTTTCATTGGAAAACGTCACTGCCACTTTTTGCCTATTAGTGCCCCAACCTAGCTTCAGTAAACCACTTCGATACTGTTGTATCAGCCAAGTAACACCAGTAATTGAAAGGAATAGCGTTGCAAAAGCAAATGCAATGATCAACCAATGGTTAAATCCTCCAGAATTGCCATAGTCCATAAAGTGAAGCTTCATCATCAGATCTTTCAATCTGAAATCATCATTGGCATGGCGAAGTACTTGACCTGTAATACTATCTAAATAAATAGTTGTATTGTTCTCATCCTCAACGGCAACTTGCCACATAGGATTTTGCTGCCTTACGTGATCAGAAAACGGAGGTTGAGATAACACTGGAGTAGTTAACTTACCCTGTCCTGAGTAGGAGTTTTTTGCCAAAGTTAGTACTTGTTCTTCAGACAAATTAAATGGCTTTCCTGTTACAGCATCAAATAGCTTTGAGTGGCGTTCTTGATAGCTATGCTGCCCCTTATCGAACACAAAATGATAGTAAGGCTGATGTAAAACCCATATAAGGTTTACTTCCTGCGGAGCATTACTAGTAATGTCTTTAATAGGGAATAGGTCAAAGCCTGTAATGCTACCTTCATGATGAGAATGAACTCTAAGTTCATTACCACTGGCTTTACTGTGATCCATCAAATTGAAGTAAAGGCCCGTTCCCAACCAAATAAGCAGTTGTAAACCAACAAATAAAGAAAGCCACTTGTGTATCGTTGTATTTAACTTAAATAGTCGCATCAAATGACTCTCTTTTTATTTGGGGAAAGCACTCGGTAATAAGTCAATACTGCGCCAGTAATTGCTCCCATTAGACCTAGAGTTGCGACCAAGAACAAAAACCAGTTAGATACGTTTTCTCCATCATAGTAATCCATAATGTGGAACCGCCACATCCAATCAAACAATCGCCAGTAATCATGACGCTTGGCAACAAGTGATCCTGTTTGTTGACTTATATAAAATGTCGGTGTGGAGAATTGCTCAAACGTCACTCTCCAAACAGGTAAATGCCTTGGGGACAACTCAGCAGGCAAGTTTGTCGCTGACTTAATCAACCTTATGCTGTCGATTTGATGATTCAGCACATAATGGTATTGTGCGATTTCTTTAGCCTTGGTTTCATCTACAAGGGCCTGAACAGCTCCAGTTTTAGCATCTATTGCTACTTTTCCATTTTCTCCATTAATAAAAGAATACAAAGGACGGCCCATACTTTGAGTAAGTGTAACTTGGCTAGCTTTAGGATAATCCGCAGCTAGCTTTACAATGGAGTAATCCATACTTGCTAAATCTATTTTGGCTTCCTCACTCTTAGCCAAGGTTTCGCCGTGTATATAGTGAATATCCATAGTCACCATATACACACCAGTAATCGACCAGAAAAGGAATTGTATCCCTACAAATGCCATTAGCCATTTATGGTACTTCCTAGCTTTTCTAAGCATTGTTTTTTAGCTCCGAGTTAGAAAGTTCCTTGTTAAAGGCGTTTACTTCGGGCTTTTTAACGATTGAATAAATCGCGGGTAAAACAATTAGGGTTAGCAGGACTGCACTTGTCATCCCACCTACCATTGGTGCAGCAATACGACTCATTACCTCAGAGCCTGTTCCTGTACCATATAAAATAGGCATTAGGCCGATAATGATTGTCGCTACTGTCATCATTACAGGACGAACACGTAATCCAGCACCGTGCAATAAGGCATCTTGATATTCATCTTCTGAGATGAGTTCTGCTCGCTCTTTCGCTTTTTCCTTAAGTTCAGCGAGCGCCTGATTGAGATATACCAACATTATTACGCCAATCTCAACAGCTACTCCAGCCAGAGCAATAAAGCCTACACCAACTGCTACAGAGAAGTTGAACCCTTCTAAATACATCAACCATAACCCACCGATCATTGCCATCGGTAAAGTCACAATGATGATCGCAACTTCGCTAAACGCTCTGAAGTTCAAATAAAGCAAAATAACAATAATGGCGAGCGTCAATGGAACAACGTAAGTAAGCTTGGCTTTGGCTCTTTCCATATATTCGTATTGACCAGCCCAAGTAATCGAATAACCTGCTGGTAATATAAGATTTTTAGCTAAATGCTCTTTTGCACTTTCAACATAAGTACCTACGTCAACGCCCTCTATATCAATGAACGTCCAACCATTAATACGTGCATTTTCACTCTTGATCCCCGGAGGGCCTACTTCTACTTTTATTTCAGCTACGTCACCTAGTGCGATGCGTTGTCCATTTGGAGTGACAACAGGCAAGCGCGACAACTGCTCTGGAGAGTCACGATAATCTTGTGGGTATCGCAAGTTGACAGGATAACGCTCTTGACCTTCTACTGTTTGAGTGACATTCATCCCACCAATAGCAGTTGAAACTACTTGTTGTACGTCATCGATGTTTAATCCAAAACGACTTGCTTTCTCACGAGAAATATCAACTTTGATATATCGTCCACCTGCAACTCGTTCAGAATAAACTGAAGCGGTTCCTGTCACCTCTGGTAACAATTGCTCTATTTGTTGCCCTATCTCTTGAATCGTATTTAAATCAGCTCCTGCTACTTTAATACCTACTGGCGTTTTAATACCTGTTGCCAACATATCAATACGAGTTTTGATTGGCATAACCCAAGCATTCGTCAAGCCCGGAAACTTAACCAACTTATCAAACTCAGCTTTTAGAGATTCTGTTGTAACTCCCTCACGCCACTCTTCTTGAGGCTTCAACTGAATGAAGGTCTCAATCATAGTTAGAGGCGCGGGATCAGTTGCAGTTTCAGCTCTTCCTACTTTACCAAATACTGTTTCAACTTCTGGCACTGTTTTAATTAGCTTGTCTGTCTGCTGTAGAATTTCTCTTGCCTTACCAATGGAAATTCCCGGATAGGTAGTCGGCATATACATAAGATCGCCTTCGTCTAAAGGAGGAATAAATTCACTACCAATTTTATCGACAGGCCAAAAACCAACAATCGTCACTAATATTGCTGCTACTATTGTCGATTTAGGAAACTTCATAACTTGCTTTAAAACAGGCATGTAGATAGCAATAAGCAGTCTGTTTAAAGGGTTTTTCTTTTCTGAAACAATTTTTCCTCGAATAAAATACCCCATTAAAACAGGAACTAATGTTATCGCTAAGCCTGCTGATGCGGCCATTGCATATGTTTTTGTGTAAGCAAGTGGAGAAAACATTCTTCCTTCTTGCGCTTCCAAAATAAATACTGGCAAGAATGAGACTGTAATGATGAGCAAACTAAAAAATAGTGCTGGACCGACTTCACTTGCAGCTTTCGAGACTATTTGCCAACGATTTTCATCCGTTAGCGGTGTCTTTTCCATATGCTTATGCATATTTTCAATCATCACTATTGCGCCATCTGTCATCGCACCAATTGCAATAGCGATACCACCTAATGACATAATATTCGCATTGATACCTTGCATATGCATGATGATAAATGAAGCTAAGATGCCAATAGGTAGAGTGACAACTGCAACAATCGAAGATCGCAAATGAAACAGAAATGCAACACATACAATCGCGACGACAGCAAGCTCTTCGAGCAATTTACTCCATAGGTTTTCTACCGCCTCTCCTATTAAGCCAGAGCGATCATAAACCGTAACTATTTCAACTCCTTCGGGTAAACCTTTTTTTAACTCTTCTAATTTGGCTTTTACTCCATCAATAGTTTTTTGTGCGTTTTCACCAAAGCGCATAACAACAACACCACCAACGACTTCTCCTTCACCATTTAGTTCAGCAATGCCTCGTCTCATTTGTGGACCTAGGTTGACTTCCGCCACATCGCCAATGGTAAGCGGGGTTCCTTGTGCGTTAACACCAAGAGGGATCAACTCTATGTCGGAAATACTTTTGATATAGCCAGTTGCGGTAACCATGTACTCTGCTTCCGCCATTTCAACAACTGAGGCACCTGTTTCTTGGTTACCACGTTTAAGTGCCATTTGAATGTGACTAAGTGGTATACCGTAGGCTCTTAATTTATCGGGATCGACTTGTATTTGATATTGTTTAACCATGCCACCAACAGCAGCAACCTCAGAAACTCCCGGTACAGTTTGCAATTCATATTTTAAGAACCAATCTTGAATACTACGCAATTGGCTAATATCTAAGCTGCCCGTTTTGTCTACAAGGGAATATAAATAAACCCAGCCAACGCCTGTGGCGTCAGGTCCTAGTTGTGGGCGTGCGGTAGCAGGTAGCGAAGGGGCTACTTGACTTAAATATTCAAGTACTCTGCTCCTTGCCCAATATAAATCGGTGTCTTCATCAAAGATGACATAAACAAAGGAGTCTCCAAAAAATGAATACCCCCGAACTGTAATAGCCCCCGGAACTGACAGCATTGCTGTTGTTAAAGGGTAAGTAACTTGATCTTGCACTACTTGTGGTGCCTGACCGGGATAATTCGTTTTAATTATCACTTGAACATCAGAAAGATCTGGTAATGCATCAACTGGTGTATTTTTAATTGAGAATAACCCACCACCAATCAAAATTAAGGTAGCTAAGATGACAAAAAAGCGATTACCTATCGACCACCTAATAATTGATTCAATCATTATTTATCTCCTAACTTAATGATTTGAATGGTCAACAGCACTTTTAGGTTCATGCTTTAGTTGCTCATTTGATTCAAGATAGATTTCAGTGATAACCAAATTATTTCTCACCTCAAAAGTGAAAGTGACGTTATCACCAACATTGAAATCAACTATTTCTATATTGTCCGCGACGATAAAATCCATCGTCGCAGCAGGTCTATCCCATTTCTCTATTGGGCCTCGGCTAATATTTAGAATACGCGTATCAACATTAATCGCATTGATTAGACCTGATACTGTTGCAAAAGATACTTCTTCACTCATATCAGCAGACTCACTCATGATATGAATTCCAGTAATTTCATATCCACCATCTTCGGTTTTACTCACCTCAAAGTGCAAAGATTGACCAGACTTTAATGAGTCAATATCAACTTTTTCAGCCACAGTAAAATCCATAACCATCTCAGGCCAATCCCAAGCTTCAGCGGGGCCGTGACTGATATTAACCATGCGATGCCCAGTCATAACACTATTAACATCACCTTGCATCCAAACAGAGTTGGGCACTTCATCGTGAGTCATTCGTTTAAAGTCAGAGCTTTTACTTGATTCAGAATCAATCAAGAATTGAGCTGATGTCACCACAACATCATCTTCATTAAGGCCCTCTAAGATTTCGATACTATCGATATCAACACGGCCAATAGTCACTTCAATAGATTTAAACTGGCCATCCCCTAACGCAAGTACAACTCTGTCTTGTTTACCTGTTCGAATAACAGCTTCTTTAGGCACAAGTATGGTGCTATCAGCTTGATTAGCGTGAATAGAGACTTGTGCGAACATGTTTGGTTTTAATTGATAGTCAGGGTTGTCAAACTTCAACCTCACTCTGAGTGTGCGTGTTTTACTGTTCAAGGTTGGATAGACATAATCAACGACACCAGCCCAGTCCTCACCGGGTAAATAGTCAAGTGTCATTGATACAGGAAGTCCCTCTTTAATTAAGGCTGCGTCACGTTCAAACACTTCTGCTTCAACCCAAACTTGATCTAGCTGACCAATGCTTAATATGGTGTTTCCCGGCTTTACATAAAAACCCTCTCTAATCTTCAAACCATCAACAACACCTGCCTGAGGGGAGTAAAAGGTGATGTTTTGCTGAACCTTTCGTGTCTTTTCTAGCTTTTGAATAAAGTCTGCTGAAAGCTGTAACGCTTTAAGCCGATCTTTGGCCGCCGCAATTAAGGAACTATTATTGCGCTTTATAGCTATTAATAGTTCTTCTTGCGCGTTAACTAGCTGAGGAGAATATAGTGTATATAGAGGCTGCCCTTTCTCAACAGGATTACCTGCGGCTTTGACGTAGAGCTTTTCTATCCAACCATCTACACGTGGATGGATGTGAATTAGCTTATCTTCATCATATTGAACGTAACCTACGGTTGATATTTCAGTATGCATATTTTTAAGCTCAACAGGAGCAGTGCGAACCCCAAGATTATTCACTACATGAGGCGCGATTTTTACGGCTCCGGGGCCAAAGTCATCACCAGATGATCCTTCTTCATACACAGGAATTAAATCCATACCCATAGGCGACTTACCGGGCTTGTCACGACGGTAATTAGAATCCATCGGTGCAACCCAATACAGCGGTTTTTTCTCTCCTGATGTAGCTTCATTGCCATTACCGCTTGAACCTGTACCTTGATATAAACTTAATGCTCCAGCACCTAGTGCTGCCCCAATGATGATGGCGGCTACTAGTTTCAAATTTGGTGTTTTAGTATTCGTTGACATTATTTTTCTCCAAATTGCTGATTGGATAAGTGTTGATTCATTCTGTGCGAAGTGTGCATTGGCTTATGCTCAGCATTTGAGTTAGTTTGAGAGTACGAAAAGAAATAGTTAATGCGAGCAACTGTTTTAAGTGCGTCAACATCAATTTTTAAGGCTGCTATTCTGGCATTTAATTCTGCGATTCTTGCTCGAACAACTTCGGCAAAATCACCATCATCGTTGGTGTAAGCCGTCAATGACGCTTCAGCTTGGTCATGCGTTTGTTTGAGAAGTTGTTTTTGATAAATAGACTGCCTGTCAGATAAACGTTTAAGCTGTCTAAGCTCCTTTTCCACCGCACTGATCATTTGTTTTGTCAGCAATAATTTCTCGGTTTTTATAGCTTCTGAATCAGCAATAGAAGCTGCAACTTGCTTATCTTGTCTATTCTCAGTGAACAAAGGCAAATCAAACGTTACCCCAACAGAAAATAAATCAGCTCGGCTATCACCAGAAGGCATATTGTCACGATAGGCATAGCTCGCATTGACACCCCATTGCGGCTCATATTGCTGTTTGGCTAACTCAACTCCTTTTTCTGAAGCTTTGCGTTTTACATCAATTGCAAGTATGGCTGGATGATTAGCAAGTTCCTGAGCCAATAGATTTCTTGAGTAATTAGATGCTTTTAGGACTGTTGGATTATTCAGAGTAATTGCAGGTAACTTTTTAGAAACCCTAAACTCTAATGGTTGCGCGTCAAAGTTGAATGATTCATTCAAACGATCCGCATCGTAAATATGAAGCCACTCATTGAGACGAGCGATTGTCGTTTCTAGTTTCTGCTTTTGCGAAGTTAATCTGTCATCTAACTGCACGATTTCCAACTGAGCACGAATAACATCTTGCTGTCTAGTTTTACCAACAACGTTTGAATAGCTAGCTTTAGCCACTTCCGCCATCTGCTCAAAAAGAGACCAATCATCTTCAATCAATTTAATAGTTTGTTGGGCTAAGTAAGCATCTAACCAAAGTTGTGACACTTGGCTTTTCAACTTAGCTTTACGATCCTCTCGTAACAGTGGAAATTTCGTGGACTCAATTTGTAACTGGTCTTTCTTGATCTCTAGACTGTCGCCTCTCGGAAACATTTGAGAGACGCCAACCTTTAGCTGAGTCATTCCTTCCTGATCTAAATCCCAAGTATCTGTTGGTAAATTCATTATCCCTAGCGATACTTTCGGATCAGGCAAAGTACCTGAAGCAATACTTCTATTTTCAACTGCACTTTGTTTCAACCGGCTACCATGAAGCCAAGGATCATTTTGCTGAGCTAAGGTGATAGCTTGTTCAAGCGACACTACTTTCTCAGCTTGAGCTGAGAATACAGATAAGCCGAGTATTAATGCAGTTGAAAGTGAAGTAAGGTTTGAAGAGTTCAATTTCATTAGAATTGCTCCTCGTATGTTTTAACTTTTGCATAGACTTTGCTCGTTCCATCTTTAAATAGAATTAACACGTTGTATGGCATAAAGCGGTCATCGACTTCCATACCGGGAGAGCCAACTGGCATTGCTGGAACTGAAAGCCCAATCGCATTGGGATGTTCTTCTGATAAGAACTGCTGAATAAATTTAGCAGGTATATGACCTTCAAAGGCAAATCCATTTCTACTCACTGCCGTGTGGCATGAACGGTAATTAGGTTTGATACCATACTTAGTTTTGATGTTGCCGATGTTTCGGAAATCTTTGGAATGCGCAACGTTCCCTTTGTCTTCAATATGAGTTATCCATTTTTTACAACACCCACAATTAGGGGTTTTATAAACGATTAACTCCAAAGGTGTTACGTCGTTATTGTGTGCATGGTTATGTTCGTTGGCGTTTGCAAACGCAGGTGAAAGCAGCATTACTACTGCTATTTTTAAATACTTATTGATCATTTTTGCCCCCAGACATCGCTGGAAAATATCTATAGCGCTACGACGCTATATTGACTAACAGAAAAATTAATTACATGTGCGCGAAATTTGGACGCACTAATCCTGTATTAGGCAAAAATTGGTGGACGATAAAGGGAAGTGGAAATTGAATGAGGTTGTTTAGATTGCAGAGCAGCTACAGATTCACTGAATATTTGAATATCTGTCGAATCAATACTGGAATTTAGGACTGTCGTAGATGAGCAAGCATTTGCAGGACAAATACATTCAACGTCACAACAATCTTCTGATTGACCATTACTGCTTTTATTCATATCACCATGATCCATGTTCATGTTCATGTTCATGTTCATGTGTGATTCATGAGAACCTGATGACATTTCGCAAGGCATAGCAGAATACGCAAATGCTTGCCCTACAAAGGCAAACAGCATAAGCGTTATCACTAAGACTTTTGAAAATGCTTTAGACATAAAATTCTCATAAAAATATACATGTCTATGCTAATACAAATTTTCGAATAAGTAAATTGATGTCATGTAAACATTTATGAATATTTGACTAACGTCAACTTTTTCAAAGAGGTAAGTGACAAATAATAATCTCATCAGACTTCTTATCTTCGTTATTCAATGGCTTTTATTTTGAGACTTAAGTTGCTCTCTCATTTCTAAAACTCGATCTACCGAATAAGCTCCCGCCCTCATAACAACCAGTTCAACAAACGAAATATCAATTAACTTATGGTCAGCATCAATCACATAACAACTCTCACTATGTGTGTATATTTCTAACTTATCCTCATCAGCAGATTTGCTAACAATCTTTGAAGTTACCATTTGCTCAAATGGCCGAAATCTGAATGTTTCATCGTCAATAACAACCCCTGACAAAAACTCCCCAAGAAATGATTTTTCAAAGTCTTTATAGTCATAGACCGAGAGTATGTAAGCATCCTTTAAATATGTTTTGTCCATTTGTTACTCCCTACTAATAGCCAGCAGGGAGCATTTCTCGCAACTCTAATAGCTCATTTGGAGAGTACATACACTCATGCATTAAATTGAACTCAAATACATCTACATCAAACTTTTGGGGTTCTGCATCTAAGATATAAAAGTCAGCACCAAAAGTTCTATATTCAAGACCGTTTACTTCCATGACTTTCGTGGAAAACAAAGCCTCACCTTTTTTACCGTTCTTACTATCCTCAGCAAAAGTAGCGTAAAGCACCTGTTCAACCTTATCTTCTAAGTCAGATTTAATTGAGATAAGTGTTGCGTTAGTTAGTTTTACTCTTGGTCTCATGCTTTTGCTTCCTTCTTATCTTCTAGGCAAAACGGGCGGAAAAAACTAAGGTACTTAACTCCATTAACTTTTAGTAAATTGTTGTCAGCATCAAAATGTGACAGAACGCTAGACTGATACAACGAAATATATTTTTCATAATCGATGGTGTTAAAAAAATTGGTATCGACACGTCGTGCATGGAAAACAAGAGCTTGCTGATCGATACGAACAATGAACTTTTGATCACCATCTAGATTTTTAACCTGTAGACATAAATCAGGTTTGTGCCAATCAGATACAAAGGAAGGAATCAGTGGGAAGCCATATACCAAATAGCGCATACCTTCGATTTTGAAGGTTGTTGGATTGAACTGAGCCTTATTTACTTTGCCGCTACGGAATAATTCAAGTGTCAACACCAGCCAGTGCTCATGCTTAGAAAATGTATTTCCTTCAGAAATACAGCCTTCGAACTCACTATCATGGTTTACATGATTGATGTACATGTATTGTTTAATGTCATTCAAGGAAAGCTTTTCAACCGGAAACTTTGAAGCTATGAGCCTGAAATAACAACCATGAACTTTTAAATCTGCATATTGAACTATCAACGGATCATCAAAAGCATCGAAATATGGTCGCCACTCCAGCCTAAAGTCAGCACCAGTGTTTACAATAAACTTGGCATCTTCTGGCAACCCTAATACTTGGTATATCACTGAAACTAACTCTAATGTTTCGATATCTACCAGCATCAGGCTTTCAATACGGTTTGCCATTGACTCAATTTCTTTATGAAGCGATTCAATAATTTCTTGATCATCGTATTCATTGATCATTAAGTATTTCAGGGAATCGTGCTTTAGAATTGAATCCAGTTTTTTCTGTTCAAATGCTTCAGTGAGGCTATTATGGGTATCAGAAAAATGAGGGCAGTTATAAACACCTCTAGCCCACAGGCCTTGGGCGTAAAGATCAGGAAACTCTAATAACTCAGCAAACTCTTTTGCTTGTTTATTGAGTTTATTCTTTAATTGATAAAGTGAGATCATTTAGTTCTCCAAACAACTTTCTAATAAACAATGGCCTACCAACACATTGCTTTATTTATTGTTCAAATAACCAAATTTTTACGGATGCTCCGCTTCACTGTTCACGTTTTTCAAGGCGAAAAACATGTGTAGGCGTAGGCTGTCCGTTCAGCCTTCTTATTATAATATCGCCAAAAAACAAAATGACAACTTACGTATTTGTACAACTTTAGGTAGATATTTTGAGTTTGAACTCTGAAAAGCTAAGCCCAAACAAGGATACGACCATCTCTTCATTTATATTGGAGCCGGGAAATTTTTTTTCAAAATTTCCAATAATGCTATCTAGGTGGCTAGCTAATATTTTTACTAAAAATATTTCCGAGTTTGGTGAGAGTGCAGACAGTGCTATCAATGGGTTGTCAAAGGATTCAGCTTTTATTTTTACTAGTAAATCGCTGTAACTGTCACAGCCATATAGACAAATAGCTGCCCCTTCTTGGGCTTGTCCAAGGGGAATAGTTAATAATTTAGATAATCGTTTTGCCTGCCTTTTTATATTTACTAGCAGGTCTTCTTTTTTAAAAGACATCAATACACCAAAAAACGGCAACGCTAGGCCACGCACCTATGTCACTCAGTTTTTATGTGAATATTTAATCTTTTAGTTCAGAGTAAATCCATTTCGTCCTGTTTTCGTGGGAACGGGCTTCTCTGAAAAGCCACTGCAAAAAGCAGTGGCCATTGTCGCAATATTATAAGGAAATGTGAATGGTAGTTTGATGCCTACATATTCTTTTCAGTGAATTCAGCCAAGCTACTACGCTCTACTTCATCAAAAATCAGCACTGATCCTTTTTCATAATGACGAAACACATTAACAGCCGCACTTGCACCAGAAGAAGCAGGTGTTACAAACTTATCGTCAATCTGGGCTAGGTTGCCCAATACGATTGTCCGACAATTTTTGCCACCGCGACTAAGCATTCCTTTAATTTGAGCACGGGTCATATTTTGTGCTTCATCAATTATTAAAACAGCATCGTCTATTGAACGGCCACGAAAATAAGCCATACTGGTAAATTCTATATTAGCTCTTTCGATCACATGTTCAACTGTAGCGTGAATATTTCCTTCATGATTATCATCCGAGTGCATCGAAATTAATGCGTCAGTAATACCTGCCAGAAGAGGCATTGATTTTTCAGTTAAATCCCCCGGTAAGAATCCCGGATCGTCGTCCATAAAGTCTCTGGAGCGCACCACAACGATTTTTTTGTACTTTTTCAACTCCAATACTTGATGCAGCGCCGAAGCAACTGCCAAAAAAGTTTTTCCGGAGCCAGCAGGACCAAGGATGATATTTAAATCATAGTAAGTGTCTGTTAATTGGCTTAAAGCTACCGCCTGACGCTGGTTTTTAGGCAATATGCCCCATATCTTTTCTTGCTTACGCGGCAATAATTTTGTGTATACCTCAGTATCTGTTACTTCTGAAATCCGGCCAATGTGTCCGGCTTCATCGTACCAATACATGTTTGGCTGAACTTCATCGTTGAACAAGCTTATTGGGAATGTATAAACCTCTCCTGAGACTTTGAAATCTTTATCTGATTCAATTCGATCAAAAAGATCGCCTTCAAAAGCCTGTACTCCTGTGTATAAAAGATCAATATCTGATATTTGATTATCTACGGCAACGTCCTCAGCCCTAACCCCAACTGTTCGAGCTTTCAATCGCATATTAATATCACGGCTAACAATTGTTACGTCTTTATTGAGTTCTTTTTGAAGATATAAAGCATAATTAATTATTCTGTTATCAGCATCACTTCCTATCCCGTGCTTTAACTCCTTAGCCAGATCCAATTGAGTGTCAATTCCAATGAAAAGCTTTCCTCTCTGGGCTGTTTCGGTAGATGGTAAAGGAATACCTATTTCCATTTCCTCGGCTGTATGTCCATTTATAATGTCTTCAAGCATTCTAATGCACATACGGGCATCGGCACTTACCGATTTATTAGTTCTTTCTTTCAGGTTATCAAGCTCTTCAAGGACAGTTAGACAGATGTAAATATCATCTTTGTAGCTAAAAATAGATTTTGGATCATGTACTAATGCAGATGTGTCTAGTACACGAGGATTTCGATTATCAATAGAGCTTTTCATTACGCAGCCTCCCAAAAGATTGAATCGTTGCTAGGCTTTGTGTTGTACTTTTCTTGTAAATTACAAATTTTGAGTAAAGGTTTATTGTTGAGAGACTGCTCAGAGTAGCTAAGGTAATCAATTTTTTTGGAAATTCTTTTTACTTTTTCTACAGGCCAATAAAAACAAGGGGGTAAAAACTTTAAAATACCCCCAATTCGGGGTTGTAAAATAACAACGGCGTTTTGAATGCTACGGCCGCGCATAAAGTTCACCGATTTAAACTGTACGTTGGCTTTTTCCATAATGTAATTACGGCTCGAAATCGGGTTTTCATCCCCTTTATGCAACACCTCTAAAGTATCGGTAATTGCTGCTAACCAAGGGGCCATTTTCTCTTCTTCAGTACCGGGTAAAAAGCCAATTGATTCAGCAATTTCTGGCGTGTTACGGGTGACTATAACTTTATCGTAAATGCCTTTTTCAATGATCATTTCAAGGGCACTGGCAAGAGCAAGCAAAGTTTTACCACAGCCTGCTGGGCCCGTTAAAATCACTAGTTCTATACTTGGGTCAAGTAGCGCATCAAGTGCCATTCCTTGATACACATTCTTAGGTTTTACACCCCAAGCGGTATGGCTCATCAAACGCTCAACACTAATATCTTTTAAAGTAATTTGTTTATCATCGTAGCTTGTTACTCGAGCCGCAAAGTGATCACTATCATCTAAAATATATTCATTGCAGAACACATCACTAATCGTATTTTTTGCTACGTGGTGATAAGTATCTCGGCCTTGCTGCTCAGTTTCACACTCACCAACCTGTTGCCAAAAGTCTCCGTCAATTTTTTTATAGCCGCTGGTCAGTAAGGCTATGTCGTCAATTAATTGGTCTGTTCTGTAGTCTTCAACAAATTTAAGGCCGGCTCCCTTCGCCTTGAGGCGCATATTGATGTCTTTTGTTACAAGCACCACTTTGCTGTCGCTGTGCTGCTTTTGCAAATGCACTGCACAATTGATAATACGATGGTCATTTTCGTTGCCTGGTAAACCCGAAATACTGTCTGCAAATAAGTGATCATTAACGATAATTAGGCGGCCACGAGACTCTGTTTTCGCCTTTTTATTACTCGGCAGTGCCACCCCTTGCAACATCTGCTCAGGAGACGCGTCTTTTAACACTTCATCTAAACCACGAATAGCAACACGGGCGTCACGACTAACATCGTGTTTTCTATCTTTAATATGGTCAAGCTCTTCTAATACTGTCATGGGGATAACAACATCATGCTCTTGGAAAGATAAATAAGCGAGGGGTTCGTGGAGTAATACATTGGTATCGAGCACATACATTTTACTATCAAGGTTCGAAGCTTTTTCCATAGCACTTTCCTTACGTTTTATGATTTTTATGCTATACCCAATAAACTAAACAAGCGGCGGATGAAGCTATGATTTATTCGTTAGGTATATACTCAGTTTAGTCTATTTACGACAAAAGTCCTTTTTATGACAAACAAATATACAATTATTTAACTGGTTAAAATATATACAGATTTCACTAATATTTTCACCCGTAAAAATGACTTAAAAAGGTTGACTAAATTTAATTGTGTGCGGCGAGTTTACTACCTTGAAGTAGCATGGCGTTACAGGTAACATAGCCGCCTTTTTTCTTCATAGACGAGACATACATGAATTTTTCCTTAGGTCAGCGTTGGATCAGTGATACAGAGTCAGATTTAGGATTAGGCACCGTTGTTGCCCTTGAAGGCCGTCAGGTCAGCATTTTATTTCCAGCCAGTGGAGAAAACAGAGTTTATTCTTTAACTGAAGCACCTGTTACTCGTGTCGCATTTAATCCAGGTGATATTATTCGCAGCGTTGAAGAATGGGAATTAGAAGTCGAGTCTGTTGAACAGCAGGGCGAGTTACTATGCTATCACGGCACTCGCGTTGATAATGGTGAAAAAGTCCAGTTAAAAGAAACCTTTTTAGATCACTTTATCAAATTCAATAAACCACAAGACCGTTTATTTGCAGGTCAAGTAGACCGTTTTGACCGCTATACGCTTCGCTACCAAACTTGGCAGCATCAATTTGAGCGTCAACAATCACCTTTAAAAGGCTTAATTGGCCAACGTGCAAACCTTATTCCACATCAGCTTTATATCGCCCAAGAAGTGGGTAAACGTTTTGCGCCACGCGTATTACTTTCTGATGAGGTGGGTTTAGGTAAAACCATTGAAGCGGGTATGATTTTACATCAACAAATCATCAGTGGCCGCGCTAGCCGCGTATTGATTGTTGTGCCTGAAAATCTTCAGCATCAGTGGTTAGTAGAAATGCTACGCCGCTTTAACTTACGTTTTTCTATTTTTGATGAAGAACGTTGTGATGAAGCATTTGCAGACTCACCAAACGTATTCGAAACAGAACAGTTAGTACTTACTAGCCTTGAGTTTTTAAGCAAGAAAAAACGCTGGTTTGAGCAAGCAACTCTGGCTGATTGGGATTTATTAGTTGTCGATGAAGCACACCATTTAAGTATCAATAATGGTAAGCCAAGCACAGAATATCAACGTATGGCAGAGTTAAGCCAAGACATTCCGGGCCTTATCTTATTAACAGCAACGCCAGATCAACTTGGTCACCGTAGTCACTTTGCACGTTTGCAATTACTCGACCCAGATCGTTTCTATGACTACGATGCGTTTGTAGAAGAAGAAAGTAACTACAAAGAGGTTGCCGAAGCAGCCAACCAATTACTGGGTGAAAAAGGCCTTGATGATACATCTCGAGCAACTTTAAAAGAGCTATTAAAAGAAACCGACATCACTGACCTTTTAGCTAACGCAGAGCAAGGTGATGAAACGGCGCGTAACGAAATTCTATCAATGCTCCTAGACCGCCATGGTACAGGCCGTATTTTATTTAGAAATAGCCGCAGCGGTATTGATGGTTACCCAAGCCGTAAGCTTCATGCTTATCCAATGGCAATGCCTAAACAATATAAAACGGCAATGTCGGTACTAGGTAATATGGGCGGCATTCAAAATGCTGAGCTAACTGCACTTCGTGCTTTATTCCCTGAAAAAATCTTCCAAGAGTTTGAAGGTGAAAATGCCAGCTGGGGTGCATTTGACCCACGTGTTGATTGGTTAATTGAAACACTTAAAACCCTTAAGCACGAAAAAGTACTGCTTATTTGTGCTAAAGCCGAAACCGCACTTAGCCTAGAACAAATTTTACGTGAGCGTGAAGCAATTAAAGCCTCGGTGTTCCACGAAGGCATGTCGATTGTTGAACGTGACCGTGCAGCGGCTTACTTTGCCGATGAGTACGACAGCGCACAAATTCTACTTTGTTCTGAAATTGGTTCTGAAGGTCGTAACTTCCAATTCTCGCATCACTTAGTACTGTTTGATTTACCACTTAATCCAGACTTACTCGAGCAACGCATTGGTCGTCTTGACCGTATTGGTCAAACGCAAGACGTAAACATCCACGTACCGTATTTCGAAAACACCGCACAAGAAGTATTACTTCGATGGTACAACGAAGGTTTAGATGCGTTTGAAACAACATCGACAACAGGACAAATGCTGTATAAAGAGTATGGCGAAGAACTACTTGAGTTTATTGGTGCACACAACTGTGACGAAGAAGAGCTAGACCCACTACTAGAACAAGTTGCCAGCCAAAATGCTAAACTTCGTAAACAAATGGAAAGTGGTCGTGACCGTTTATTAGAGCTGCACTCAAGTGGCCAAGGACGAGCCGAAAGTCTTGTTGCTGATATCGAAGAGTTAGATGATCAATTCACGCTACCAAGTTATATGATCAATGTGTTCGACACCTTTGGTGTAAGCCAAGAGGATAAAGGTGAAAATACCATCATCTTAAAGCCAACTGAGCACATGCTAAATCCATCTTTCCCATGCTTGAAAGATGATGGCATCACAGTAACGTTTGATCGTAGCACCTCGCTTTCGCAAGAAGACGCGCATTTCATCAGCTGGGACCACCCTATGGTGCAAGGCAGCTTAGATATGATTTGTGATGATGACTTTGGTACTGCCTCTGTGGCGTTACTGAAAAACAAAAAGCTACCTGCTGGTACCTTCTTTGTTGAGCTCATTTTCATTGCTGAGGCGATGGCGCCTAAAGCACTTCAGGTTGGCCGCTTCTTGCCACCAACGCCAATTCGTATCTTATTAGATAAGAGCAGCAATAACTTAGCCGACAATGTTGCCTTTGATGCCTTCAACCAGCAGTTGTCTGCAGTTGGTCGCCAAACTGCAAGTAAGTTAGCCAGTGCGTTACAAAGTGCCATTCACCCAATGATCACCAGTGCACAAGGCATGGCACAAACTAAGCTTGAAACACTCCGTGCGGAATCACTAGAGAAAATGCAAACAGCCCTTGGTGAAGAACAAGCTCGTTTAACAGCACTTAAGCAAATCAACCCGAATATTCGTGACGAAGAGCTTAGCTTCTATGATAAGCAACGCAGTGAACTCACTACTTACATCGAAAAAGCCCAAGTTAAACTGGATGCTATTCGTTTAATTGTCGTTTCACACTAACGTTAAATAGCTAAACTCAAAACTACAAACGCGATGCGCTTTCACATCGCGTTTTTTATGCCAAACAAAACAAGGGGAAAAAATCAGAGTCCTACTTGTTAGCATATACTCGAAAACCAGCCCTGCCATTGTGTATGCGCTCATACTCCTTTAAAATAGCGCCCTTGCATATCATCGAGGCTGGCTGTGTTACTCAATTATAATCCCCCAATGACACCTTATTTAAGTATTGTTTATCAAGATGATGACTTGCTTATTGTTAATAAACCAAGTGGTTTACTTACTGTGCCGGGAAAAGATCCAAAACACGCCGATTGTCTTATTGCTCGCATTAATCGCGTTTTTCCAACGGCGAAAATTGTTCACCGCCTTGATATGGCAACCTCAGGCATTATTTGTTTAGCCATGCACAAAGAAGCACATCGTAATTTAAGCATTCAATTTCAAGATAGAAAAACTGCGAAACGCTACATTGCTCGTGTATTTGGTAAGCTTGAGCAAGAAACTGGTTCGGTAGATTTACCACTTATTTGTGATTGGCCAAACCGACCAAAGCAAATGGTTGATCACGACAATGGCAAACCGTCATTAACCCACTTTAAAGTGCTTGAGTATGAACAGAATGCAACTCGCGTCGAGCTGACCCCTATTACAGGGCGCTCTCACCAACTACGTGTGCACATGTTGTCTTTAGGTCACCCTATTTTAGGCGATAAGTTGTATGCGCACCCCGAAGCATTCGCCATGGCTTCTCGCTTACAACTGCATGCCGAAATGCTAACCTTAGCTCACCCTGCCAGTGGTGAAACGCTTGTTTTTGAGGCAGCTCCTGAGTTTTAAGACAATTAGCTAAATATTTTACCAACACTGCCGATAGTTAATTTAATCACTGATTTAATTTAAGACTCAGGAAATTTCGGCATGAAGTTAAAACCCGCACATTGCTTAGTTTACGCAGCCTGTTTTGCGTTGATGGGTAATGTGAATGCTGCCGATTTTATTAAACCCACCCCTTGGTCAAGTTTGGTCACTAACGATATTCAACGCTTTTTACCAAGTGATGAAGTACGTACTCTGCTTGCCGGTGAAGATGAGTTTATTAGTTTATATCGCCAATCTATGGCAGCGAGTCAACGCGGAATTGTACTCATTATTCCTGATTGGCAGCATGTTCCAACTAATAATGCCGGAATCAACTTTTTACGTAAGCAGTTAAATGAAATTGGCTATGCGACCCTTGCCATGACCATGCCTGACATTGACTGGCACCCTGCTGATATAACGATGCCAGAGCCCACTGAGAATTCTGAAACTGAGTCAACAACACAAAATGACCAGCAAGCTGACTCAGCTCCACCAGCTAAAACACAACAAGCACCTCATTTTGTAACTGGTGAACCAAATATTAGCGAAGCAGTGCTTGATGATTACAAACTAAAGTTAATTGCTAGATTCAATGCCTTGTATAACAGTGCCATGGATGAAGGTGGCAATATTATTGTCGTGGCGCAAGGTGCCAGTGCGGGGCTCTTGATTGAGCATTATGCTAGCTTTCCAAATAACGAACTAAATGCCTTTATTAGCTTAGGAAGCTATTTACCTAACAGTATTCGTAACCAGCATCTTAATGCCACGCTTTCAACTATCAGCCCACCATTACTGGATATTTTTTACAGTGAAGGTAACCCTGACACTCTGCAAAGCGTAAAAGATAGAAAACGTTGGGTTAGAAAGCACGCAAAATATGACTACCGACAAAGAGAGTTATTTGGTGTGCCTTCAGAGCCAGAGCAGCACGAAAGGCTACTCAAAGAAATTGATGGCTTTTTACGCCGCCTTTTTTAAATATTCATAAGCCGCTTGAATATCTTGGCTTTTCTTTACCGCTACTTCCATCATGTGTTTTGGTAAACCTTGCGATACTAATTTATCGGGGTGATGCTGAGCCATGAGCTTTCGATAGGCAACTTTAATATCTCGTGCAGAAGCATCACTGTTTAAGCCTAAAAGAGCCAATGCCTGCGCGCGATTCATACCATTATTAGGTGGCACACTGTGCCCTCTTTGTTCACTATAACTGCTGCGACTTTGATGGCCATGTTGGCGTTGCTGCTCATAAAAGCGCTGTTGTTGCTGGCGAAATGCAAACTCAGCTTGGTAGCGCTTTAACAAAAATGCGAACTGGGTGCGCGAAATACCTAACTGCTTGCTCACCTCTTGCAATAGCTGCTTTTCTTGCTCTGCAAGGTGGCCATCAGAAAAGGCCATTTGAATTTGGATTTCAAGGAATAATTGCAATAAATCATGGCGTCGAGCAAAGCGCTCTTTAAAGTCATGAACGGTTTCTTTTAATGAAAAATCTGTTTCTTTACCACTACGAAAGGCATCTTGTGCTTCACGACGTTCATCACCCGATAGCCTCATTTCGTCCATAAAGACACTGGCAGCTCGAATATGAGTTTCACTAACACGACCATTTGATTTGGCAATATGCCCCATCACCGCAAAACAACTAGAAAAGAAAAGCGCTTGACGTTCGTTAATATCATCGCCTTTAAACAAACCAGAAAACCCACCGGCTTTATCAAAGTCTTGTTTTAAGCTGCGATCGAACATATGGCCTAAGTATAAGCCTAGTAAGGCACCGATGAACTTGCCAAACATAAAGCCAAAACAAAAACCAAGTACTTTTCCCCACATAATTGGCAAACCTCTGTTGTTATTGCAAAGCGAAACGCTGATTGATTTCGTCTAATCTGGCTGGTGTGCCAATGTCATCCCACTGACCTAAGTAAAGCTCCGTTGATGCTTGATGTGCACTGAGCTTTTCACGCAAAATTGGTCCAAGTGGACGAACACCTTCGGTTAAACCATTAAAAAAATCAACATGGTAACGACTTATACCTGAAAAAGTATACTTTTGGCTATCAGGACTTAAATGACTAAGGGCAAAATCACCATCAGGATTATGAGCAGGATTTTCAACAAGTACGATGTGCGCCTCTCCCGCTTGCAAATGAATCTGCATCAACGAAGTCACATCGTAATCAGTATACACATCACCATTTATGACAATAAATTGCTCACCCAATAACGGCAATGCTTGAATGATACCACCTGCGGTTTCAAGCCCCCCCGCCTGTTCTTGACTGTAAGTGATCGATACACCAAACTGCGAGCCATCAGCAAAATACTCTGTTATTTTGTCGCCCTGCCATGCAAGGTTAATGACAATGTCGGTAATGCCTGCTTGACGTAAATTATTAATATGATGCTCTAATAATGGCTTGCCATTAATCCTAAGCATCGGCTTTGGCATTGTTTCTGTTAGCGGCATCATACGCTTACCGCGCCCAGCCGCTAGGATCATTGCTTTCATTTCATCTCTTTTGTTAAGCGCAGCTTGGTACGTGGAATAACAGTGTGTTCTATCCACTGACCAAGTGCTGTTAACTCTGGGTATTCTTTGCTTACATTACTAATGTATTTAAGGGTTGGCAGTACATTATTCAAATAACCAGACTTATCGTCACGAAGTTTTAAGCGGCAAAATATACCTGCTGCTTTTAAATGACGCTGTACACCGGTTAAATCAAACCAACGTTTAAACATGGCAAATGAGGTGTCTTGCAATAACTGTTGCTGATTAAACTCGTCATATGCGTAATGCAAAAGATAGTCGAGCTCTTGCTCAGGTAACTTGAAGTAGCAATCTCTTAATAACGAAACAAGGTCATAACACACAGGCCCTTGTACAGCATCTTGATAATCAATGATCGCCCATTGCTGCCCTGTGCGCATTATATTGCGACTATGGAAGTCTCGGTGCACCGTCACAATCGGTTGTTCAAGCGCATTGTTAACTAATAACTCACAAGCTTGTTGCCACATTTGCTGCTCAGCAACAGAAAGTTGCTCACCAATAAAGGTATCAACTAACCACTCTTTAAAAATACTCAGTTCAAACTGTAAAAACTCACCATCAAATACTTTCATGTATTGAGCTGGCGGTATTTGTGCCCACTGCGCACTTAACTTTATTAGGTGTTTGTAGTGTAAAGTGCGGTCTTCATCGCCTAGTAAATCAGCCAAGTGTGTATTGCCTAAATCACTAAGTAAAAAGAAACCTTGTTTTTCATCAGCCTGAAGAATTTTAGGTAATTTAAAACCGTGCTTAGAAAATACCTTGTTGAGCTCTATGTAAGGCGTGTTGTCTAATTTGTTGGGGTCTGAGTCCATGACAATATAGCTCTGATCACTTGTATTTACGCGGAAATAACGGCGAAAGCTCGCATCTCCAGTGATGGCGGCTAATTGATATTCATCCTCTTTAAAGTGAGGATTTAAAAACTGCTGTAAACTTTTATAACGATTCATTTAGTAAGATATCTATTTTTCACTAAGTCAATTACTGTATTTGCCATTGTTTTCCTTTATTATGTCTAGCTTATATCCAACCAAAGAGCATTAAGGTCATTAAATGAGCAAAACCTGGGGCATAATGATGCTAAGCGTACTTAGCGCACCATCGTTCGCCGAAACTGAACTGGCACACAATTTTTGTGGCACTTCAATGCAAACCAGAGCTTGGCAACCGCTCCCTGGCCTTGAACTTAATATGATCGATATCAAATCCGATGATATTGAACTATTGGGTACCCAAAGCGCAGAATTTACCGGTAATGTAGATATTAACACCCTAACGATGAATTTGTCCGCACAAAGTGCACTGATTGACAAACAACGTGGGTTACTTAATGCAACCGGCCCTATCGTGTATCGCGATAAAGTAAGCCAAATTAACAGTTCTGGGCTCAATGCGGATTTAAATAATTCTGAATTAAGCTTGCTTGGTGCTGATTATAAGCTCACCGACCAACTTGGTCATGGTGGCGCAGAAAAACTAACAGTCAACGAGTCTGGCTTAAACCTGATGAACGCAAGCTTTACTACTTGCCCTGGCGAAACACCCGTATGGGCAATCGAAGCTGACGAAATTGACTTATCAAGTGAAGATGGCTGGGGCGAAACCCACAATACTGTATTACGTGTATTTGACACACCGGTTCTTTATATTCCCTATTTTACGTTTCCGTTAGACGACCGCCGTAAATCAGGTTTATTAACGCCTAACTTCTCAAGTTCTGGTCGTTACGGTATTGAAACAATCACGCCATACTATTGGAACATTGCACCAAATTACGATGCCACCATCACGCCGCGTTATATGTCTAAACGAGGCTTACAAATGATTGGTGAGTTTCGTTATTTAACTGAGCAAAACAATGGCCTCGTTGCGGTCGAGTATCTTGATAAAGATGACGAAGAACCAAATGTTGACTCACGTTATTTATTTCACTGGCAACAGCAAAGTTACTTTGGTGAGAGCTGGCGCGGCAATATCGATATTACTAACGTTAGTGACGATAACTACCTAACAGACTTAAACTCTAATTATGCAACTCGTACAGACACTCAGTTATACCGTACTGGTTCACTGACTTACTTGGGAGATACTTGGCATACAAACATTAAACTACAGAGTTTTGAAGTACTTGGTGATCACAAAGAATCCTATGCAGCGTTACCACAAATTACTTTTTCACAAATGGATGCCTATGATTTCTACGGTATCGATTTAACGCTTGACGGTGAGCTCAGTTATTTTACCAATGATAAAGCCATCATTGATGAAGCGAGTAGACTTCACATTGAACCAAAAGCAAGTTTTGGCTATCAAGAATATGCTTGGTCGTTTTTATCTGAATTCAGCTTACTCCACACTGAGTATAACCAGCATGGTGATTTAACAGGCACCGACTTCGACGAAAGAGTAACACGTACTATGCCTAAAGTACGCTTGTACAGCCAGTTAAACTTCGAGCGAGAAACTGCCTTTTTCTTTAAAGATGGCATTCAAACGCTTGAGCCACAAATTCAGTACTTGTATACGCCAAATAAAGACCAATCGAACATTGGCCTTTACGATACAGCTAAATTACAAGATGATTTTTTTGGTTTATTTAGAGACCGTCGTTTCTCAAGTATCGACCGTATTGCCACTGCAAACCAATTCACATTGGGTGCCACAACTCGCTTATTCAGTAATGAAAACGAAGAAGTGTTTAATTTTAGTGCCGGCCAAATATTTTATTTAAGTAATGATGCTAAACCAACATCACAAGGGCTTCAGTCAGATACTAACTACAATGCCTTGTTTGCAGCGCAAACCATGTTACATTGGCACCGTCGCTGGTATTTATCGGGTGGTATTCAATATGACACTGACGGTAAAGAAATTATTCAATCAAATATCACCTTAGATTATAAAGGTGACGATAAACAGCTCGTACAATTGAACCATCGCTATGCAAATGATGTCTCAGGCAATACAATCGAGCAAGTTGGTCTATTCACCAGCATTCCGCTAACACAAAATTGGCAGTTTGTTGGTAGCTACCACCGCGATTTAGAAAGTGGTCGTAGCATTGAGGTTTTCAGTGGTCTTCAGTATGAATCTTGCTGCTGGGCGTTTCAAATCACAGGCCGTCGTCAAATCGAAACTGATTTGAATCAAGCGATTGGTCAAGAGCAAGCTACTTTTGATACCAGTATTGGTTTCAATATCGTATTAAAAGGGCTTGGAAGTAAAAGCCGTTATGATGCACAAAAATTATTACAACAAGGTATTTTTGGCTATCGTAGACCGTATTTTCTTAATAACTAGTACCGCAGTACTATTAGCAAGAGTATTAGAAAAAGTATGAATTTAAAAAAACTATTTGCATCAGCATTATTAACAGTTGGCCTATGCCAAAGTGTTTTCGCAAAACCTGTCGAAATCGACAAAGTCGTCGGGGTTGTTAACCAAGGTGTTATTTTACAAAGTGAAGTTGACACCATCATTAACCGTGTTAAAACTCAAGCAGCAGAGCAAGGCCAGCAACTGCCTTCTGATGACACGCTACGTATTCAAGCGATTGAACGTTTAGTAAACCAAACGCTTATGATGCAACTTGCAGAGCGTATGGGTCTAGAAATCTCAGATTCTCAATTAGACCAAACACTTGAAAACATGGCCCGTGAGCAAGGCGGTACGATTGCAGATTTACGTCGTACGATTGAGGCTGCAGGTGAAAGTTACACCGCGTATCGTGAAGAGATCCGTAAAGAAATAACGACTCAGCAAGTGACTCGCGCCAATGTTGATCGTCGAATTTACATTAGCCCACAAGAAATCGATAACTTATTAAAAATCATGGAAACTCAAGGTAAAAATGCCGAAGAGTATGACATTGGTCACATCCTGATTGATATCCCAAGCGATGCAACAGCTGATGAAATCGCAAGTGCAAAAACACGTGCAGACAAAGTAATCGAATTTTTAAATGAAGGTAAAGAATTTAAACGTATTGCTATCTCATCATCAAGTGGCTCAAAAGCCCTTGAAGGTGGTCAACTAGGTTGGATGAGCATCAATGAAATGCCATCGTTGTTTGCTGAAGCAGTGAAGGGTCATAAGAAAGACGATATTGTTGGCCCGCTTCGTTCAGGTGCTGGTTTCCACATCATCAAAGTTCAGGATGTTCGTGGTCGTCAAGTGGTTGAAACAACAGAAGTTCGCTCACGTCACATTTTAATCAAGCCATCAATTATCTTAAGCGAAGAAAAAGCGCGTGACATGCTAAAAGGCTTTGCTAAAGACTTACGTGAAGGAAAGGCAGACTTTGCTGAACTAGCAAAAGAATACTCTGAAGACCCGGGTTCTGCATTAAAAGGCGGTGAGTACGATTGGACTGATCCAAGTACTTATGTACCTGAGTTTAAAAATACTCTGCTTTCACTTGATAAAAATGAAATCAGTGAGCCTTTCAGAACGCAATTCGGTTGGCACATTGTGCAGTTACTTGATAAGCGTGTAGCAGACAAAACAGAGCAAGCTAAACGTAACCGCGCGCATCAACTGCTGTTTAATCGTAAATTTAAAGAAGAAAGTTTCAACTGGCAGCAAGAAATGCGCGAACAAGCCCATGTTGATATTTTCCCAGCAGAATAACGATCATGACTATACGAATTGCAATAACACCCGGTGAGCCGGCCGGTATAGGCCCTGATTTACTAATAAAATTAGCTCAACATCACTGGGATGCCCAGCTTGTTGTGATTGCTGATGGTGCGCTGTTAAAACAGCGCGCAAAATTATTAGGGTTAGAATTAAACCTAATTAAGTTTGACGAAACGCAAGCTCCAACCGACACACCAGCTGGAAGTGTTTACCTTCATCAAGTCGATTTAGGTGAAGACGTTGAAGTTGGCGTTTTAAATGACGCTAATGGCCAATATGTACTTGATACCTTACGTATCGCCAGTGAAAAGAATATGGATGGAACCTTTGCTGCTGTTGTGACGGGTCCAGTTCATAAAGGCATTATCAATAAAGCAGGTATTTCATTCAGTGGTCACACCGAATATTTTGCTCAGCAATCAAATACTGCCGATGTCGTCATGCTTCTTGCAACCGAAGGTTTACGCGTTGCACTTGTTACAACGCATATTCCACTGGCGTATGTATCACGTGCCATTACAGTTGAACGATTAAGTAAAGTTATCTCGATATTAAACCATGACTTACAGACAAAGTTTGGTATCGAGAAGCCGCGTATTTTAGTGTGCGGATTAAACCCACATGCAGGTGAAGACGGTCACTTAGGTACTGAAGAGATTGACACAATTACACCTACCCTTGAGCTTTTAAATAACCAAGGTATGAATTTAATTGGCCCTTTACCAGCTGATACTCTTTTCCAAGATAAGTATTTATCGCAAGCAGATGCAGTGCTGGCAATGTATCACGATCAGGGCTTACCTGTGCTAAAATACAAGGGTTTCGGCAAATCAGTCAATATCACTCTTGGCTTGCCATTTATTCGCACATCAGTAGATCATGGCACAGCACTTGATTTAGCCGGTACAGGCACTGCTGATGTGGGTAGTTTTGAATTAGCGATCCGCGAAGCAATTAAGCTCGCCCATGAAAAAGCACAGAATCAATGACAGATAAAGTACATTTAGGACACCGCGCCCGTAAGCGTTTTGGTCAAAACTTTTTAAACGATGACATGATTATCGATAAAATCGTCACGGCTATCGATCCTAAACCTGAAGACAATTTAGTAGAAATCGGCCCGGGTCTTGGTGCAATCACTGAGCCTGTTGCTGATTTAAGTGGCCATTTAACTGTTGTTGAGTTAGACAAAGACTTAGCAGAGCGTTTAACAAGCCATCCATTTTTAGGTCCAAAACTTACAGTGCATCAAGGTGATGCAATGAAGTTTGATTTTAGTACCTTAATCAAAGCGGATGAAAAACTAAAAATATTTGGTAACTTACCTTACAACGTTTCAACTCCGTTGTTATTCCACTTATTTGAATTTGCAGACAACGTTGAGCATATGCACTTTATGCTGCAAAAAGAAGTGGTCAAACGTATGGTCGCAGGTCCGGGCAGCAAAGCTTTTGGCCGTTTAAGTGTGATGACACAATATTACTGTCATGCGATGCCAGTGATTGATGTGCCACCTGAGTGCTTTAAGCCCGCACCAAAAGTTGACTCAGCAGTGATCCGCTTGATCCCTAAAAAGCCTGAGCAACGTACAGCAAAGAGTACCAAACTTTTAAATACAGTCTGTTTAGAAGCGTTTAACCAACGCCGTAAAACACTGCGTAATAGTTTATCTAACTTACTGACAGCTGAAGAGTTAACTGGCATAGGTATTGATATTACGCTTCGCGCAGAAAGCCTGTCTTTACAACAATTTATTGATATAGCTAATTGGATTTATGACAACAAGCAGTAATTTAGGTTCGCCAATTAAGGTCTCTGTTGAGACCTTCTATGTTGAAGGCCAATCAGAGCCTGAACAAGATAAATACGTTTTTGCTTACTCAATCACCATTAAAAACCACAGCTTATGCAGTGCAAAACTTTTAAGTCGCTATTGGTTAATTACCGATGCCAACGGCAAAGAAGTCGAAGTACAAGGTGAAGGGGTTGTTGGTGAAACGCCAACAATTGCCCCTGGAGAAAGCTATAAATACACCAGCGGAGCAGTTCTCGATACTCCTGTGGGCACGATGCAGGGCCACTACACAATGCGCAATGAGTTTGGAACTGAATTTGAAGCGCCTATCGAAGTGTTTCGTTTAGCACGTCCAAATATACTGCATTAGGTAAGCATGGCTGACTACGCAATAGGTGATCTACAAGGCTGTTTTACTGAGTTTGATGCGTTACTAAAACGTGTTAACTTCAACCCTAGCCAAGATCATTTATATTTAGTGGGTGATATAGTCGCAAGAGGTCCTGATTCACTTGCGTGTCTTGAGCGGCTATATAGCATGCAAGGTAGTGTTAGCATTACATTAGGCAATCATGATTTGCATCTGATTGCCTGTCACCATTTGAATAAGCCAGCCAATCCTAAAGATAAATTAGAACCGCTTTTTAATAGCTCAAAACGCGCTGATTATATTCAATTTTTACAGCAACAACCTTTAGCTATTTGGCTTGAAAACTATAATATGTTTATCAGTCATGCGGGGCTAAACCCTAACTGGTCAGTCAAAAAAGCCCTCAAACGTGCTCGCTTCGCCGAATCCTGTTACCAAGGTGACGATGCGCATCATTATTTTACGCATATGTATGATCCTCACCCGTTTGAGTGGTTAAAATCTTTAAGCAATGAGGAAAAGTTTCGCTACATCGTTAATTACTTTACTCGGATGCGGTTTGTCGACCATGATGGCAAGTTAGATTTAAATAATAAAACCAATACAAGTATCGATACTTCATTTATTCCTTGGTTTGAGCATCAAAATATTCTGAAATTAAAACAACAGATTACATTTGGCCACTGGGCTGCTCTAGAAGGAAAGGTTGAATATAAAAATATTCATGCCCTCGACACAGGCTGTGTATGGGGAGGTGCTATGACACTAATGGAACTAAGCAAAAATAAGTACCTCACAGAAAGTTCTCATTCTTTTATCTAAATAAACTGAAAAATAACTGAACATCTGTTAGATTTATACAATTAAAGTAAATTTAAATTAAAGCTACTTAAATTTAAATACTTAACTAATTGGCAACCTTGCCGATAAGTGTTGATTAGTACTATTTTGTGGAATTACATATGAACTTGACCGTTAGACAGCGTATTTGGGGTGGCTTTATTGTCATTACCTTGCTCCTGCTTTTTATTGGTGGTAACTCGTTGGTCAGAATTACCAATATTGATCAATCAACGCAGCGTGTTAATCAGCTGTCGCTACCAGCGCTTGATAAAAGCTACGAGCTGCAGGTCGAATTTATTTTAATGAGTAAAGCTGCACAAGCCAGTTTTTATACATCATCACAAGAAGAACTAACAACAATACGTAATCGCTTTAATGAACAGAAAAAACGTTATGATAGCTCTTATCAAGAATTACAACGCATTGTCAGCGATGATCCTGAACTAAAAAGCAGCAGCCAACAAGTTGAGCAGACCTACAAGCGGTTCAATAAATCTGTCGAAAATTTATTTGCTGATAAGAAAACACAACTCGATTTAAACAAAACACTCGCAAGCCAGCTTGAGAATATAGAAATTAGCGCAGAAGATGCGAACTCAGTAGTTCTTGATATCATTGATATTGACGGTCTTGAAGAAAACCATTCTCGCGCCTACCAAGCCGCCAACAACATGGAAAACAACTTCCAGTCAGTGGTTACAAACAGCACTGATATGCTTACGGTGAAAACGCTAAATACCCTCGATATCATTAAAAATGAGCAAGTATATTACCTAGAAGAGATTGAGCGAAGCCTTGGTCTTATACGCCCAGCAATTATTGATAACAACGCTGGACTATACAATGATTTAAATAATTACTTTGAATCTTTGGCTAACAATGTGCGTGGTAACAACAGTTTATCAGCCAACAAAAAGCGCTTAATCGATGCCATAGCGCAAACACAAGCAGAACTTGCTAATGCAGAAAACTCAACCACCGAAGCATTAAAGCAGTTAAGAGACCTTGTAAACGAAGCAACTGTCTTAGCATTTGATCTACAACAAGATGTGAGCGGTAATGTATCGACAGCGACAATTTGGACATGGATTGCGATGGCTATTGCGACCTTAATTGCTATTGTTGTCGCAGTCATTACGGTTAACCGTATCACGAAACCTCTGCTTGAGGTGAATCGTATTCTTGATATCGTTGCCAGCGGCGACATGACGCAACGTTTAGATGATTCAGCAAAAGATGAATTCGGTGAATTGTCTCGTAGTTGTAATACCCTGATTGAAAGTTTACGAACACTTATTCAAGGTATTATTTCTCGTTCTACGCAACTTGCAGCCGCATCAGAAGAGACTTCTGCGATCACTGAGGAATCTAGCCAAGCGATTCGCAATCAGCAAGCACAAGTTGAACAAGCAGCCACTGCAACCACTGAAATGAGCAGCACATCACAAGCAGTAAGCAGCAGTGCACAACAAGCACTTAGCGAAATCAAAAATGCGGACAAAGAAGCTGATCGTGTTAAAGGTATTTCTTCGCAAAACAAAGCAACCATTGAACAACTTGCGCGTGAAGTTGATGATGCATCACACGTTATTAATCAGTTACACAAAGACAGCGCGTCAATTGGCGGTATTTTAGATGTAATTCGTGGCATTGCTGAACAAACCAACCTCCTTGCACTCAACGCGGCTATAGAAGCGGCACGTGCAGGTGAACAAGGTCGTGGTTTTGCGGTTGTAGCAGACGAAGTACGTTCACTAGCAAGTAAAACACAAGAGTCGACCCAAGAAATTCAAGCAATGATTGAATCTCTGCAAGTAGGCGCAGAAGCTGCTGTAGCAGCAATGTCTAAAGGTAAACAACAAGCTGAATCATGCGTTGAGCAATCAGATCTTGCCAACACTGCACTAGACTCAATTACTGCAGCTGTTGCTCAAGCGCACAATGTAAGTGAAGAAATTTCCACTGCGGCTCATGAGCAACAACAAGTATCGCAAGAGATCAGTGAACGATTGGAGTCTATCGTGGCAATTGCAGAGCAAACAGCTGAAGGCGCAAACCAAACTAACATCTCAAGCTCAGAAGTTGCTAAGTTAGCAGAAGAGCTTCGATTATCGGTCGATGCGTTTAAAGTTTAATAAGCATAAATACAAACAAAAAAACCGTGTTCAAAACACGGTTTTTTTATCTTTAAAAAAGGCTATGACTTAATTTGCACTAAGTCAAAATCTGCCATTCCAGGCACTATTTTTTGTAATCTTGATTCAGTTACATCTAAAGAGTTTAAACATTCACAGTACTCAGAAGCTTTCATCTCAAGCTGCTCTGCTTTTTTTTGCAGTGATTTATCAATTTCTTTTGAGATTATATCCATTCGCTGTCCCATATCGTTGATACGATCTTCGATATTTCCTTCGCGCGATTTAAACGCATCCCCCAGCGACACTAAAATAGCCCCCAGTGAACCGTGAACTGCGGAGTGAATTTTTTGGCTAATTTCCTTAGTGAAGAAATCATCGATTTTCGACAGCGACTGCGGAGCAATAAAGAAAAAGTCATCGCCACGCTTAAACTTATCCATCAGCGCACGTTCAACATATTGCAGCTGAGTTTTTAGTACTTCAGGCTCTTTATCTGACATACCTTCAACGACCTGTTCAATCGCACTTAAACCGAGATTTACACCATCAGTCGCAAGGTCTACTAGCTCTGGGACGGTTTGTCTGATACCACGGCTAAACTGTTCAACAACTTTGCTTTCTTCGGGGCTCAAATCAACCCAGTAACCACGAATAAATAATTGCTTATCGTTATTAATTTGTACCCGTGTCTGACCTTTATCAACAATACGAATAACATCGTCAGTAATAATTAAGCCATGACTAAGCTCAACATCACATTGTTTTTTTTCAAGGGTAGCGTAGCTGGAAAAACTAGAGAATGTAATGGCCGCTGCCAACAACGAGCGAGAAAAGAACGCCATATACACCTCAATAAGACAAAAAAGGAAGGCCGCTAGATTAGCAAATATCCAGTTTTATGCAAGTAAAACGCCTAGCTATGCTAGGCGCCTTAAAACACAGGAAGGTTAAATTGGCGAACCCGGTGGCATTGGCAACACTTTAAAGTTGGCAGGCCATTCACCACTTTCTAAAAAGTGACTTATTTGCTCGCTTAAATACTGCTTGAATGCACTGTTACCAACTGATGCGCTGCCTAGCATTGATTCTTGCTGATAACTCTTTGCTAGTTTAGCTAAGTAGTAACGAAGTTGGGCTTGTACCTCGGGTGCGACTTCGCTGCTTGCGATTAAATCGGCAAACTGTTTCGCAGTTAAAAGCTGCACACGCTGGCTAATTTTACCTGCCATCCCTGAAGCAATTTTTTGCTCAAAAACTTGCTGATAAGTTTGCGCTAATAGCGCATCTAAACCATAAAATGCATCACTTCTTGCTTGCTGCTGCGCTAAGCGGTTAATGCGTTGGCTATTAAAAAGTAGATTCAAACTATGTGCAGCAGCCACCTCAGGCAGTGCCATAGCATCAAGCGTAAGTCCTGTGCGACCAACAATGCTCTCCCGTGACTTAGATTCACCATACGCTTTTGGTGGAATAAGCGCTAATACCGACTCAGGTAAAACAAGGCTCTCGGCTTTTAGTGTAGCAAGCACTGCATCGGCTGCCGCTTGTTGTGTTTGCTTTGCAACAACCTGCGCCCCTTTTGGCTGTGAGCCATCGCGTACTTCGTATTCGTAATTCACACCAGCAATTAGTTTAACCGCAGCTTCTACTTGGTAACGGTGGAATAAATAAAGTGGCACCAGCATTTCTTCTAGTTGCGATAAAGCAGTGCCCGTTTTGATGTTCTCAATGCCAAAGCTCGTCAGCGCCTGTTTACGAACATCAAGTACACGCATTAGCTCATCACTCGGTGAACTACCGTTATCCCATAAATGGCCAGTTGGGTGAGCACCACCTTGAGCACGGGCATCACTGTCTGAGATAAACTCCAGCCCTTTACTTTTGTTTTCAGCTAAAATTGCGGCCAATTGCTGTGCTTCATCTTGATTAGTGAAATCACTATAGCCGTATTTAATCACTTGAGTATCCCAAACGCCCATACCAGCAGCATAGCCTCGGCTTACATCTAACTTACCTTGCTCATTAAAGCTCAGTAACGGATGTGGATAATCCATTACAGAGGCTCTGTCTGCCACTGACGCTGCAAAGTTATGCGAAATACCTAAAGTATGCCCTACTTCATGGGCGCTTAATTGACGAATACGATCAAGTGCCATGGCTTGTAAACGCTTAGCCACTTCATTGCCTTCAAAGTATGGAGCAGCTAATGCTTCTGCAATTAGGATGTCTTGACGAACACGCAGTGACCCGAGTGTCACATGACCTTTGATAATTTCACCTGTTCGCGGGTCAATCACAGAGCTGCCATACGACCAGCCACGTGTTGCACGGTGAACCCATTGGATCACGTTATAGCGCACATCCATAGGGTCTGCATCATCAGGTAATACTTTAACGATAAAAGCATTCTTGTAGCCTGCTGCACTAAATGCATCATTCCACCATTTAGCACCATCAAGTAACGCTGTTTTAACTGGCTCAGGTACGCCCGGATCTAAATAATAAACAATCGGTTCAACGGGTTCGCTGATTGGTAAGCTCGGATCTTTTTTCGCTAAACGATGACGTGGGATGTAACGTACATACATAGACTCACCCAGCGCAGCCGCATAATCTTTATGCTCAATGCTCCAAAAACCTGCTTGAGGATGGAATTTGCGCGGGGTGTAATTATCATCAGGTAACTCAATTAATGAATGATGCATATGCACTGTCAGCGCATAGGGGTCGGCACTCACTTGGCGAACATACTTACCCGGGTTATTTCCTTGAAAAGTAAGCACGGCTTCTAATTCTGTATTTTTTTCAAATGCTTTTGAACGCGCTAAATAAACTGCACTGCGGTTGCTATCTAAGTTAAAACTTCCTTGCCCGGTTGCCGATAAACGGCGGCTCACACCATGAACATCGCTTAATAGGTAAGGTGTATAATCAACTAATACAGCAGTGTCTGATTGAGCAACAACACTAAAACCCGCTAAAATACTTGATGCGAATGCTTCTTTAATACTTTGTTGTTCCGCAAGATTATTAGTGTTAGCGCGGTAATAAGTATTAATGGCTCTTAGCATCACCTTATCACCAAAACGCTCAAACTGTACCAAGTGAGTATCACCTAACTGACCACGATCTAAGCCAATATCGTTTGAGCCAACACCGTAAGGTAGGCTTTGTTGTAATAAAAATTGCTGATCGAGTTTATCCACCTCAAGGTACAATTTGCCGTTTTCTGTATCGTAATAAAATGAAAAATAGCCCGAAAAATGAGTCATTTTTTCAGTAAAATCATTTATAGACTTAATTGCTGCGTGTGCTTGAGTTATCATAGTAAGTAGCACAGCTAAGAGCAGATATCGTAGTAATGGTATTTTTTGCATAATCTTATCTTTGTTATTCGCGTTTTAAATACTGTATAGGTATTAAGCAGTATAAAGTACCGTTTATAAAAATCAGCTATTTAAGACGAAATTCAGCGCTTGCTAAGACATTCTCTCTCACACTAAAAATGTCTGGCTACAACGTTATCAGGAAAATAGAATGCGTAGACTCCCACCGGTATTGTTAGAAGATGGTTGCCCTCGTGAACTGATCTCATTGATCAGAACAGTACTTGCGGCATGTAAAGAGATTTCATTTCGTGTTGGTCAAGGCGCCCTATCTGGCGTATTAGGCTCAACCCTAGACGAAAACATTCAGGGTGAAACACAGAAAAAACTCGACGTTCTAACTAACCAACTTTTAAAAGATATTTTATTAGAATCGGGCTACGTAAAAGCCATTGCCTCTGAAGAAGAAGACTTCACTGTTGCAGGTAATCCAAATGCCAACTACATTGTTGCATTCGACCCACTTGACGGTTCATCAAATACTGATATCAACTCGCTCGTTGGTACGATTTTCTCAATTATGGCGGCGCCTGAAGGCTCTGATCCAGCTGACCCTAGTATCTTTATGCAACCAGGTAAGAACCAAGTTGCGGCAGGTTACGTGTTATATGGCCCATCAACCGTATTGGCTCTTACCACAGGTAAAGGCACGCGCTTTTTCACTTTAGATAAAACTCACGGCACTTTCTTATTAACGCAAGAGTTTGCAAAAATCCCAGAAGAGACCAGCGAATTTGCTATCAATGCTTCAAATCAACGCCATTGGCAACCTGCGATGCAAAATTATATTAACGATTTGCTAGCCGGTGACACAGGCCCGCGCGGCCGTAACTTCAATATGCGCTGGATTGCTGCAATGGTGGGTGATGTTCATCGTGTATTATGCCGTGGTGGTATCTTCACGTACCCAACAGACACGAAAGATCCAAACAAACCAAACAAATTACGTTTATTATACGAAGCAAACCCAATGGCAATGCTAATTGAGCAAGCTGGCGGTATTGCCTCTACAGGTACTGAGCGCATCATGGAGATTCAACCTGATGCCATCCACCAGCGAGTGGCGGTGATCTTAGGCTCTAAAAATGAAGTTGAAACCTGCTTAAGCTACCATAAGTAACCCGAGCTCTTAATAACAAAAACCGTGTTTGTAATAACAAACACGGTTTTTTTGTTGCTCCAATCTAAACACAAAAAACCCAGCCTAAGCTGGGTTTTTTAAAGCTATTCATTAAAAGAACTTACTTCTTTTTAACTGCTTTTTTGTTTGGAAGGTCAGTGATTGAACCTTCGAAGATTTCAGCAGCTAGACCGATTGATTCGTTTAGCGTTGGGTGAGCGTGAATAGTTAACGCTAGGTCTTCACCGTCTGCGCCCATTTCAACTGCTAGGCCGATTTCACCTAACATTTCACCTGCGTTGATACCAACCATAGCACCACCGATAACGCGACCTGAGTCTTTATCGAAGATTAGCTTAGTTTGACCTTCAGTACGTGCTGAAGCGATTGCACGGCCAGAAGCAGCCCAAGGGAATACCGCAGTTTCGATGTTTAAGCCTTGCTCTTTAGCTTCTTTCTCAGTTACACCAACCCATGCGATTTCTGGATCTGTGTATGCGATTGAAGGAATGCACTTAGGATCGAAGAAGTGTTTCTGACCTGAGATAACTTCTGCAGCAACGTGAGCTTCGTGAACTGCTTTGTGCGCAAGCATTGGCTGACCAACGATATCACCGATAGCGAAGATGTGATCAACGTTTGTTTTAAGCTGCTTATCAACATTGATGAAACCACGCTCATCAACGTTAACGCCTGCTTTATCAGCGTCAAGTAATTTACCGTTAGGTGTACGACCTACAGCTACAAGTACTTTGTCGTAACGTACTGCGTCAGCTGGTGCGTTTTTACCTTCGAATGAAACGTATAGACCGTCTTCTTTCGCTTCAACGCCAACAACTTTAGTAGAAAGCATTACGTTGAACTTGTTCTTAACGTATTTTTGGTAGATCTTGATAACGTCTTTATCAGCTGCTGGTACTAATTGATCAGCAAATTCAACAACGTCGATCTCAGAACCTAGCGCACGGTATACAGTACCCATCTCAAGACCGATGATACCACCACCTAAAACAAGAAGCTTCTCAGGAACATCTTTAAGCTCTAGTGCACCTGTTGAGTCAATTACGCGGTCATCTTCAGGGATGAAAGGTAAATTAACAGGTTGAGAACCTGCAGCGATAATAGCATTATCAAATGTGATCGTTGTTGTACCGTCTTCACCTTCAACAGCTAGTGTGTTGCTACCAGTGAATTTACCGTAGCCATTAACTACTTTCACTTTACGCATTTTAGCCATGCCGTCTAGGCCGCCAGTTAATTGACCGATTACAGACTCTTTCCAATCACGGATTTTGTCTAGGTCGATTTCAGGCTTACCAAAAGTAACGCCGTGAGATGACATTTCTGCAGCGTCATCAATCACTTTAGCTACGTGTAAAAGTGCTTTTGAAGGAATACAACCCACATTTAGACATACACCGCCTAATGTGTTGCGAGATTCTACCAATGTTACTTCTAAGCCCAAGTCAGCAGCACGGAAAGCCGCAGAATAACCACCAGGACCACCGCCTAGTACAACAACTTGAGTTTTTAATTCGTTGCTCATGCTATTACCTTAAATGTTTGAACGGGACACTGCCCCTAAGTTTAACTGCCATGTTTCTGCAAGGCAGAAAGGGAGAGCAGATATCTATACCAAGATTGTTCTATGGCAAAGATTGTATCATTGCCAATGGTAAAAATCCCAGCAAAAAACACCTTGCTGGGATTTGATTCTTATAAATTATGAGACGATTACATCACCAATTGACGAATATCGCTCATGTAGCTTGCTAGCGTCACAGTAAAGCGTGCTGCTAGTGCACCGTCAATAACCCTATGGTCGTATGACATTGATAATGGAACCATTAATTTAGGTTCAAACTCTTTGCCGTTCCACTTAGGTTTCATTTCTGACTTAGATACACCCAAGATAGCAACCTCTGGCGCATTCACAATTGGCGTGAACGCTGTACCACCGATACCACCAAGGCTTGAGATTGTGAAACAACCGCCTTGCATATCAGATGAAGTTAGCTTGCCGTCACGTGCTTTAGCTGAAATTTCCATTAATTCACGAGAAAGTTCAATGATGCCTTTTTTATCAACATCTTTGAATACTGGAACAACCAAGCCGTTTGGCGTATCAACCGCAACACCAATGTTGATGTACTTCTTCAAGATTAAGCTTTCGCCGTCTTCAGACAGTGAAGAGTTAAACGTTGGGAATTCAGCAAGTGCTTTCGCCGCCGCTTTCATCACAAACACAAGTGGCGTGATTTTAACACCCAGCTTTTTCTTCTCAGCAAGCGCGTTTTGCTCTTTACGGAATGCTTCAAGGCTTGTGATATCCGCTTCGTCAAACTGTGTAACATGCGGGATTTGCACCCAGTTACGGTGTAAGTTAGCACCTGATAGCTTCTGAATACGCGAAAGTTTCTTCTCTTCAATTTCACCAAACTTAGCAAAATCAACCTTAGGCCAAGGGATAAGACCTAACTCACCGCCACCCGCATTACCTTTGCCTGCAGATAGTTGACCTGATTCAACTTTCTTCACAAGGTCTTTTACGTAGTTTTGTACGTCTTCTTTAACAACACGATTCTTACGACCCGTGCCTTTTACGTTTGCTAGGTTAATACCAAACTCACGCGCTAAACGACGAACAACTGGTGATGCATGTGCATACGCTTTGTTATCTGCAAAACCTTCGTTGCTTGCAGGTACTGATGCAGGCTTTTCAGCTGCTGGTGCTTTTGCAGCAGGAGCGGCTTCAGCTTTTGCAGGAACAGGTTCTGCTGCAGCGGGTGCACTACCGGCTACTTCAAATACAAAGATAAGTGAGCCAGTTGATACTTTATCTCCAGCTGCTACTTTGATTTCTTTAACTGTACCGGCAAATGGTGCTGGTACTTCCATTGATGCTTTATCGCCTTCAACGTTTAAGATTGATTGATCTTCTTCAACCTTATCGCCAACAGCAACCATCACTTCGGTTACTTCAACTTCATCACCACCGATATCTGGCACGTTTACTTCTTTGGTGCCAGATGTAGCAGGAGCAGCTTCTGCTGAAGCTGATTCTGCTTGAGTTGATTCTGCTGCAGATGCTTCAGAGCCGCTTGATGCCGTTTCAAAAACGAAGATTAAAGAGCCAGTTTTCACTTTATCGCCAGTTGCGATTTTGATCTCTTTAACAGTACCAGCAAATGGCGCAGGTACTTCCATTGATGCTTTATCGCCTTCAACGCTTAATAAAGATTGCTCTTCTTCAACCGTGTCACCTACCGCAACCATGATTTCAGTTACTTCAACTTCATCATCGCCTATATCTGGTACATTAACTTCTTGCGTTGCAGAAGCTGAAGATTGTTTAGTTGGCTCTTCTTTAGCTTCTTCTTTAGCTTGTGCTGGTGCAGCTGCTTGTTCTTCACCTTCGAAGATCATGATAAGTGAACCCGTCGTTACCGTATCACCTTCAGCTACTTTAATTTCTTTAACCGTACCTGCTTGTGCAGCAGGTACTTCCATTGATGCTTTGTCGCCTTCAACCGTTAATAACGACTGATCAACCTCAACCTTATCACCAACGCTAACAAGGATTTCGGTTACTTCAACTTCATCGCCACCGATATCTGGTACTTTAATTTCAATACTCATTGGAACCTCTTATGCGTATAGCGGGTTAACTTTGTTTGTGTCGATGTCGAACTTCTTGATTGCTTCAACAACCACTGACTTCTCAACTTCACCACGTTTAGCAAGCTCTGATAATGTTGCAACCACAACATAGCCCGCATTAACTTCGAAGTGACGACGTAAGTTTTCACGGCTATCAGAACGACCGTAACCATCTGTACCCAACACTTTATAGTTGCTGCTTGGAACAAATGAACGAACTTGTTCTGCGTAGTTCTTCATGTAGTCTGTTGCTGCAACAGTTACTGCATCTGTTAATGCATTTGTGATGTAAGCAGTCTTTTGTTCTGCTTCAGGATTAAGCATGTTAAAACGCTCAACATCTTGACCATCACGTGTTAACTCGTTGAATGACGTTACAGAGAATACATCTGAACCAATGCCATATTCTTCGCTTAGGATTTGTGCCGCTTTACGCACTTCCATCATGATTGTACCTGAACCTAGTAACTGTACTTTTGCTTTCTCGCCAGCCACAGTTTCAAGTTTGTAGATACCTTTACGAATACCTTCTTCAGCGCCTTCAGGCATTGCTGGTTGATGGTAGTTTTCGTTCATTAGCGTTAGGTAGTAGAACACGTTTTCTTGGTCTTCACCGTACATGCGACGGATACCGTCTTGCATGATTACTGCTACTTCGTATGCGAATGTCGGATCATAAGAAATACAGTTAGGTACAGTGTTGGCAAGAATGTGGCTATGACCATCTTCGTGCTGTAAACCTTCGCCGTTAAGTGTAGTACGACCAGCTGTCGCACCTAGTAAGAAACCACGTGCTTGTTGGTCACCAGCCATCCACGCCATATCACCTACACGTTGGAAACCGAACATTGAGTAGTAGATGTAGAATGGGATCATCGGTAAGTCGTTAGTGCTGTAAGATGTTGCAGCAGCAACCCATGATGACATTGCACCTAACTCGTTGATACCTTCTTGTAGTACCTGACCTGATGTCGCTTCTTTGTAGTAAGAAACAATGTCACGGTCTTGCGGCGTATAGTTTTGGCCATGCGGGTTGTAAATACCGATTTGACGGAATAAACCTTCCATACCAAACGTACGCGCTTCATCAGCGATGATAGGAACGATGTTTTTACCAATGCCTTTGTCTTTTAGTAACACGTTAAGTGCACGTACAAAGCCCATTGTTGTTGAGATGTCACGTTTTTGCTCTTCAAGTAGCGGCTTGAACGCGTCAACTTCAGGTAATGTTAACTTTTCAGAGAACTTAGCAATACGCTTAGGCGTGTAACCTTGCAGTGCTTCACGACGTGCGTGAAGATACTTGTACTCTTCAGAACCTTCTTCAAGTGTAAGATATGGAAGGTCTTTAATTTCTTCATCAGAAACCAAATCTTGAAGACCTAAACGTGAGCGTAAGTGCTCAACGTGTGTCATGTCCATTTTCTTAACTTGGTGCGCGATGTTTTTACCTTCAGCTGCATCACCCATGCCGTAACCTTTTACAGTTTTAGCTAGGATTACTGTTGGACGATCTTTGGTTTCTTCCGCTTTTTTGAATGCAGCGTAAAGTTTTGATGGCTCATGACCACCACGCTTAAGTGCGAAAATTTCTTCATCAGTCATATCAGCAACAAGTGCTGCTGTTTCTGGGTAACGACCAAAGAAGTGCTCACGAACGTATGCACCATCTTTCGCTTTATATGTTTGGTAATCACCGTCAATGGTTTCGTTCATTAACTGCAGTAATTTACCTGTTGTATCTTTAGCTAGTAGGATATCCCAACCGCTACCCCATACAACTTTAATCACGTTCCAGCCAGCACCTTTGAATAGACCTTCAAGCTCTTGAATGATCTTGCCGTTACCCATTACTGGGCCATCTAAACGCTGTAAGTTACAGTTGATTAGGTAACATAGGTTATCTAGCTTTTCACGCGCAGCAAATGAGATTGCACCACGTGATTCTGGCTCATCCATCTCACCATCGCCTAAGAAAGCGTATACACGTTGGTTTTTAGTGTCTTTTAAGCCACGGCCATCTAGGTATTTAAGGAAACGCGCTTGGTAGATTGATGCAATCGGACCAAGACCCATAGATACTGTAGGGAACTGCCAGAATTCAGGCATTAATTTAGGGTGTGGGTATGAAGGAAGACCTTTACCATCAACTTCTTGACGGAAGTTATCAAGCTGCTCAGCTGTTAAACGACCTTCAACAAATGCACGTGCATAGATACCAGGAGAAATATGGCCTTGGTAATACACTAAGTCACCGCCGTCTACATCGTTTGGTGCTTTGAAGAAGTGGTTAAAACACACTTCATAGAATGCAGCAGAAGACTGGTAAGACGCCATATGGCCGCCTAAGTCTAGATCTTTTTTCGACGCACGTAATACGATCATGATCGCATTCCAACGGATGATTGAACGAATACGACGTTCAATGTTTACGTCACCTGGGTAAGCAGGCTCTTGATCTACCGGAATGGTATTAACGTAGTTAGTAGTCGTGCCAGTAGGCATATCAACACCGTCTAAACGGGCTTGCTCTAACACTTGCTCAAGTAAATATTGAGCTCGTTCTACACCTTCTTCGCGCACAACAGATTCAAGGGCTTGTAACCACTCTTGTGTTTCTAGCGCGTCTACGTCAATTTTATTGACTTCAGACATATGGAGGTTTCCTTATGTTTAAAATACTAATTATTTTAATAAATCTTAAATTAAGTAGTTAACTAAACTTAGCTAATCACTTGCTTAATGTTGTTTGGTGCGTCTTAAACTACGTTCAATCCGCGAATGCTCTTTGCCAGCCTCAAGTAAGGCTTCTTCGATAAAGGCTAAATGAGCATTACTAGCAAGACGTGCTTGCTCTGGGTTTCCTTCAATAACCGCATCCATCAACAGTCGCCTATGCTCTGCAAGCTGTTGGCTGATCTGTGGTTTTTTTAACAGTACAGTTAAATTCTGTAATACATTTTGCTCTAGTAGAGCCTGCATCCCTCTAACTAGATGTAGTAACACCACGTTATGAGATGCTTCAGCCACACTAAAATGGAATGCATTAATGGCTTTTGCTTTTTGCACAATGTCATCGTTAACAAGCGCGATATTATCAAAGCTTTGTTTTACTTTTTTAAAGTCATTGGTGGTACCACGCATAGCCGCGTAATAAGCCGCGATCCCCTCAAGGGCATGACGAAATTCAAGTAAATCAAATTGTGACTCTGGATGCTTACTGATCAAATCAAAAAGCGGATCAGTGAGCCCCTCTTCAAGTTGATTTTTTACAAAGGTTCCGCCGCCTTGGCGACGTGTCACCAAGCCTTTTGCTTCTAGCTTTTGGATTGCCTCACGCAGTGAAGGTCGCGACACTTCAAATTGTTTCGCAAGCTCACGTTCCGGAGGCAGCTTTTCACCTGGCGCTAACGATCCCTCGAGAATCATATTCTCAAGTTGCTGTAAAATAACATCAGATAATTTTGCTGCTTTAATCTTTAAAGACATTTATTAACGTCCGCATTGTTATGCATTAACCCTATAAATATCGGGTACTTAACTTTGTGCCTTGACCAAAAAGGTAAATTGGTCATACCAAATTGAGACATACGTTATCAAAAACCCGTATTTCTGTCAATTTCAGTGCGATTTAAGACTAATAACACCCTAACGCAATTCGGTTAAAGATTAAACAGTATGGATTAAAGTGACTTTTTCTGAAGGAAAAAACAATAAAAATTAAATGGTCAGACCAGATTGGTAAGCACTAGGTATTACATCTAAGCATTTAGTCATCAGATAGTAGATGTTAGTCTATTTGAATGACTTGGTAGCAAGTACAGGTAGTATGCACTTCAGTGCTGAAAAATCAGAACTCAATAGAAGTGCACTAACAGAGCGATTTATGAATAAAGTCATTCCTACAATCTACTACGCCAAACCACCAAATAAAGTAAGTGCTGCAATAATCACTAAAAAGAACAATACATTTCTTTTTACAAGTTTCATCATGCAGGTGGCTTCGTAAGTACAGCCAAAATGTTGTTGCTCTATTTGCTCAGCAGCAAGTGCGGTTTGCGTAACCACTTTTCGGTTACTAACTGAAAAGTCGAGCACATACTTCAACCAACAACTGGTGCCTTTATTAAAGTTACCAATCACTAAATAACCAAAGCTAGCAACACGTGCTGGTAACCAATCGAGCCAAAACAGTAAGCTATGAATCAGTTTAAAACGTTTAGCATAGACAACACTGTGATCATCCCTTACCTTGTCTGCAAGGGTTCGAACTAGTGCATAAAGCACCGCGCCTGGTACACCTAAAACCACAAACCAAAAAATCACTGCACAATAAAAACGAAAGTTTAGCCATGCTAGCGTTTGCCCAAATGTCTCACCATGGGGCTGATCTTCTGTTTTCTTTTGCCCCATCTGTAATGCAAATAAAGAAGCTGCTTCTTGATCGTTACGTGTTAATGCATTTAAGTATGACTTATATAAAGCACGCTGCTTAGCACAGCCAAAGCAAACCAACAGTACAGCAACATTCACAGCTAACTGCCAAATTATAAAATCTGAGAATTGATAAACTAGTCCAACGGCAACCACTGGTAACATTAACCAAATCAAAAAGCCTATTGGGGAATTGAATAAGCCTTTTTCTGAAAGGTGTTTTTGCGAGTGCTTAAGATAGGAGTTGGCATAAAAACCGATTTGCCAATAATCAGCCCGCGCCCCTAAACGCTCAATCACCAAAGCAATAATTATTGAAATTAAGATCATGCTTTTACCTATACCCTTTAACTAAAACACTAAATCAAAATAGTATTGCCAATCGAAACTTCTACCTGGATCCGTTTTTCGGCCCGGTGCAATGTCACAATGACCAACGATACGCGAACGATTAATATCTGGGTACTTTTCGATTAATGCCGATGTCACCAAGTGTAATGCATTATATTGTGCTTGGGTATACGCTTGCGTGTCGGTGCCTTCAAGCTCAATACCAATACTAAAGTCATTACAGCGTTCTCTGCCTTCAAATGTTGATACGCCTGCATGCCAAGCTCGTTTGGTAAAAGGAACATACTGAATTATCTCTCCTGTACGACGAATAAAGCAATGTGCGGAAACCCGCAAACCGTCTAAACCAGCAAAGCTCTCATGCGCAGAACAATCAATACATCCCATAAATAAATCATCAACATAAGGTGTTGCAAACTGCCCTGCCGGCAAAGAAATATTATGAATGACCAATAATGAGACTTCATTATCAGGGCGTTCATCATAATGTGCACATGGACGTTGTAACACATTGTTTAATTGACCAAGTTCATTTATATGCATTTTAAAAACTAACAATGACAGTAAAGTTAAATAGTGTAAATGGTTAAAAACTTAGGGTCTAGTTAGATTCATTTTCGCTAAGGAGGATGCGATTAAGCCTACTCTACTGGTGGTCGATCTTTAACTTCTAATAAGGGGTTAAACATAGTAAAATTTCGCCAATTTATTCATAAACAATGAGCTTTCTACATGTCAGTCCCTCACTCTTTAATTAGCCAATTGGTTAAACTTGCCCTTGATGAAGATTTGAATTACCAAAGCGCCGGTGACGGTGATATCACCGCACAGCTGATACCTGAAAACCAGCAAGCGAATGCCAAGGTAATAACTCGTGAAGACTGTGTATTTTGTGGAAAAGAGATTATTTTAGAAGTATTTAACCAAGTCGATCCAACAGTGAAAGTTGATGTACTGGTAAATGATGGCGATAAAGTCGCAGCGAATGCCACTTTGTTTACAGCATCTGGTTCAGCTCGCGCTATTTTAACTGCAGAGCGCACGGCCCTTAACTTTGTACAAACACTTTCTGGCACAGCAACAACAACTGCTCGTTATGTAAAAGAGCTAGAAGGTACAACCACACAGCTACTCGATACACGCAAAACAATTCCTGGCTTACGGGCGTTACAAAAATACGCAGTTAAATGTGGTGGTGGCGCGAATCACCGCATCGGGCTATTTGATGCATTTCTTATTAAAGAAAACCACATCGCTGCATGTGGCGGTATTGATAAAGCAGTAGCACAAGCAAAAAGCAACCACCCTACAAAGCCAGTTGAAGTAGAAGTTGAATCACTTAATGAGCTTGAGCAAGCAATCACTGCGGGTGCTGATATCATTATGCTCGACAACTTCACCGTTGAGCAAATTCAGCAAGCAGTCACAATAACAGATAAGCGCGCAAAACTTGAAGTGTCTGGCAATATGACACTCGAAACTCTTAAAACTTACTCGCAAGCAGGTATAGATTTTATCTCGAGCGGTGCACTTACAAAAAATTTACAATCAATCGATCTATCCATGCGATTTAACGGCTAACTTCCCCTTTATACGTATTTAGTGACTTACCTAATTTATTGACAAGAAAATAAAAAAAGCATTAAATACGTAAAAAGCTTAGGTGAGTAACAAAAAACATACATTTGTTTGATGCAGATCAACCTTTTGTACTAAACTACTCATAACTAACAGTTAAACTACAAACATTTCAATGATTTACAACAGGCGTATAGACTTTACTAATGGGTTCCCCCTATTTTAGAGGCTTGACCTGTCTCAAAGTAAGGCCGGAAAGTTCAGAAAAATTGCTTGTCTTACAGTAAAATAGCTTTCAAATGCATTGAATAATGCTAAAGTAATTTTACATGCTTTGAACATGGGATGTTTGTTGAAAACTTTGTTATCAATCACGCTATATTTGAAGACATTTAAATTAAAACTGTAAGATTTAACCTGTAAATTGAGCCTTGGTTTTACAACGCTGAAGTTATAGCTAAACTTACTAAATCATCATATCCTTTAGGAGAGGAACAAATGACACAACAAAAGCAACAGGGTTTCACCCTAATTGAATTAATGATTGTAATTGCAATCATCGGTATTCTTGCAGCTATCGCGCTACCGCAATACCAAACTTATACTAAAAAAGCACGCTTCTCTGAAGTAGTTTTAGCTGCTTCTTCAGCTAAAGGCCTTGTAGATGTGTGTTATCAAACTCGTGGTGCTGGCGTTTTAACTGCTTGTGATGAAGCAACTGAAATTGGTCTAGACGCAACTGGTGCAGCTGCAGGTGAACATGTTGCAAGTGTTGCAATTGCCACCACTACAGCTGCAATTACAGCAACAGGTGCAACAACGGTAGACAGCGCAACTTATATTCTTACACCAACAGAAGTCAGCGGAACACTAACTTGGGCTCAGACCGGTTCATGTATAGCTGATGGTGTTTGTTAATAATTAATCATTCGAAAAAATGTCAAAGCCATTTGGTTTTACGCTGATTGAGCTAATGATTACAGTGGCAATTCTAGGTCTGCTGCTCTCATTAGCTCTTCCTGCTTACAATAACCACTTCAAGCGCTCAAAGTTTACTGAAGTTGTGCTTGCTAGTAATGGAGTCCAAAGAGCTGTTGAGATTTGTTATCACAGATATGTTGATTTATCTAAATGTGATACCTTTACTAAGCTAGGTCGTAAAAAGACCGATTTCACTTCTCTAAAGCATGTTTCAAACATTGAAATTACAAACTCTGGTAATTTTATTATTACATCAACAGCGACTGCTGATGCGTCTGAGTCGAATGGTGATACTTATATAATGCAAGGGCAATTAAATGCTGGTCAATTAATATGGCAATTGTCACAAACTAGCACTTGTATCAGCGGTGGTACTTGCTAAAAAAAGACCATGCCCTCTTTGGTACTTTTTAATTTAACTAGCCCTGATTTAGAAATCACTTCGCAAGGTGATTCATTACATTCGCTCGATAACGGAACTTCCACAAAATATTCATACATTTCAATCGGTGGTATGGCATGTTTTATCATCATTTCATAAAAAGCTCTTTCATTACTTTGCACTGTAGGCTCATTAAAATGATATAAAGCTTCTTCGTGATTTGCTCTTCGATCTTCACTCTTAAGCACCGTGAAATAAGAATTCTGCCATTTAACTATATATGCTAAACGCTGACCATCTATCTGAGTAATACCATAAGCAAGCGATACAATCTGTAACATGAGGATACAGCCAAAATTAATTGAGTTTTCACGCTTCGACTTTAGTGGCGATAGCAACCAGAAGTTAAATATTGGGCCTAATATAAGATCAATTGAAAGAATAATTACTGTAATACCCACTAAATCAGTGAGTAAGTATCGCCCATGATTAAACCAGCTAAAAAAAAGCCAAGTGGCAACCATAAACAAGAACAAGCTACCCACTAGAAAATGAATAAAACTCCAAACAAACTTTGTTCTATAAACCTTTAATGTATTTTGCACTTTTGAGACCCGAATCCTCTGAATCTTCATATTTAAGCAAGATAACATCACCTTATCAATTGTTTCAGCCTCAAAAGGCCGCTACTATTAAGCTATTAAACATCAATCAGTAACATATGGATTTACAATGAGTAAAGTTCAAGAAAAGCAATCTTTAGATACTTTTGAATGGGTTGGTGTAAGTGCTCGAGGTAAAAAACTTGAGGGTGAGCTTTCAGGACAAAGCATTGCTTTAGTCAAAGCGCAGTTACGTAAGCAAGGTATTACGCCTTCAAAAGTTAAGCGTAAAGCAAAACCAATATTTGGCTCACGTGTACAGAAAATAACCTCTAAGGACATCGCCCTAATTTCTAGACAAATTGCAACTATGCTGATGGCAGGTGTTCCCCTAATTCAGTCTATTGAAATGATAGCCTCTGGTGCAAAGAACAAAAGCGTTGCAAAATTAATGGAGGGTATTGCTGATGAAGTAAAAGCAGGTATTCCCCTTTCTCAAGCTTTACGAAAGCACCCTCGCTATTTTGATGATCTTTATTGCGACTTAGTTGCATCTGGTGAGCAGTCAGGCGCACTTGATAAAATTTATGACCGTGTTGCGCTTTATAAAGAAAAAGCAGAGGCTCTTAAATCAAAGATTAAAAAAGCCATGTTTTATCCTATTGCGGTTTTGGTGGTTGCTATAATCGTAACATCTATTTTGCTGATATTTGTCGTGCCGCAATTCCAAGATATTTTTAACGGCTTTGGCGCAGAGCTACCTGCTTTTACTCTTATGGTAATTGGTATTTCGGAGTTTATGCAGGAATATTGGTGGGTAATGCTAATCATTGTAGTAGCTGCAGGCTATATTTATAAAGAAGCACTTCTTAAGAGCAGAAAACTCAGGGATGCCAATGATAGAGCAATATTAAAACTACCTGTTGTTGGTATGATTTTAAATAAAGCAGCTGTTGCTCGCTACGCTCGTACGCTCTCAACGACTTTTGCGGCAGGTGTACCTTTAGTTGACGCACTCGATTCTGCTGCTGGCGCTTCTGGCAACGCTGTATACCGTTATGCGATTTTAGAGATAAAAGCCGAGGTAAGCTCTGGTAATTTAATGAACTGGGCAATGCGCAACACAAAAATTTTCCCAGATATGGTAGTGCAAATGGTGGCTATTGGTGAAGAGTCAGGTTCGCTAGATGGTATGCTTGCAAAGGTAGCAACTATTTATGAGCAAGAAGTCGATGATGCCGTTGATGGCTTATCAAGCTTACTTGAGCCTTTAATTATGGTTGTATTAGGCGTCCTTGTTGGTGGGTTAATTGTTGCTATGTACTTGCCTATCTTCCAATTAGGCTCAGTGATTTAAAATATAACTGTAAGAAAAATACTAAACCTTGATTGATAGTTTGCAATATAAAATAAATAATAAAAACGGTTCAACACAGCGAAATAAAATCGGCCTGTAAATGGCCAGAAGTTGGGTAATTTAATGGAAAACTTTTTTCTTGATATAACCACTGCAATGCAAAGTCAGCAGTGGTTTTATTTTTTGACTGTGGGCTTAGTTAGCCTGTGTATTGGTAGCTTTTTAAATGTGGTGATTTATCGTTTGCCACTGATGATGAAACGAGAATGGCAAACGGAATGCCGTATTGTATTGGCCGATGAGCTCAATTCAAAACAGCAAACAGAACAAGACCCCTTTAACTTAGTAAAACCTAATTCAACTTGCCCTACATGCAAAGCACCAATAAAAGCTTGGCAGAATATTCCTGTACTAAGTTGGTTATTACTCAAAGGTCGTTGTGCCAGTTGCAAAACACCGATTTCGGTGCGTTATCCTATTGTTGAAATTTTAACAGCTGTTTTAAGTTTAATAGTTGCAGCTGTGTTTGGTCCAACTAAATTAGCTCTACTTTATATATTAATTACTTGGGTTTTAGTCGCTTTAACCTTTATAGATATAGATCATATGTTACTGCCTGATCAGCTCACATTGCCATTGGTTTGGTTAGCATTAATTGCTGCAACTTTGGATATTACCATTGCTCCAAGCGACGCTATTATCGGCGCCGCAGTTGGCTACCTGAGCTTATGGAGTGTCTACTGGTTATTCAAGCTTGCTACTGGTAAAGAAGGCATGGGTTATGGCGACTTTAAACTGTTAGCTGTGTTTGGTGCGCTACTAGGCTGGCAAGATATTTTAACTATCGTGCTATTATCAAGTGTCGTTGGTGCCATCATTGGCATTACACAAATAATCATTCAAGGTAAAGATAAAACCACGCCAATCCCATTTGGGCCTTACCTTGCAATTGCTGGTTGGGTCACTTTGCTATGGCGTGAGCAAATTCAAGCCTATTACTTTAACTTTTTAGGTTACTGATTATGGCAAAGTGGATTTTAGGAATTACTGGCGGTATTGGCTCTGGAAAAAGCGCGGTAAGCGCAATGTTTGAAGAACTTGGAATTAAAGTAGTCGACGCTGATGTTGTTGCCAGAGAAGTTGTCGAGCCAGGCTCAACGGGTCTAAAAAAAATTACTGAATATTTTGGTGATGAAATACTCACGAGTAGCAGCACACTCGATCGCGCAAAACTAAGAACAATAATCTTTGCTGATGAATCTAAAAAACAATGGCTAAATAGCTTATTGCACCCGCTTATTAGAGAATCAATGCTGAGGCAATTACAAAAGGCCACCAGCTCCTATGTAATATTAGTTGCACCACTACTATTCGAAAATGGCTTAGAGAAATTTTGTAACCGCACTTTGCTCGTTGACGTTCCGGTTGAGGTGCAAATAACGAGAACCACGGCACGCGATAATGTTTCCACTGAATTAGCTGAGCAAATCATAGCCTCACAAATGTCTAGAGACGATAAGCTTCTAAAAGCGGATGATATTTTAGATAACAATCGTCCTCTTAGAGAGGTTTTTCTAACAGTTAAAGAGTTACATCTCTCATATTTAGCATCTGCACAACAATAGCTAATTCAAAATAGAATGCTAATATTAATTAGCACGTCACAAACTAACCCAAAAGAATTAGTAATAAATGTAAATACATGAGTTTATGATGATTTTATTTTGCAATTTTGACTAAATCAGACAAGACTGATGTTATACCCTAATTTTTTCTGGTAAATTGTGGCAAAGATAGGCTCAACTTAGGTGCGCAATGAATATAAACTCACCGCTTCTCAGAAAGTACATTACTCTTGGACGTATTGATGCCGAGACAGTAAAGTTAAAACAAAAAGAGTATAGTTCTACCGCAGAGCTTATAGCTAAAAGTTGCGGTATGGATGGTCGTGAACTTGCCGAGCAATGCACCGATCTATTTCGTGTTCCTTATTTTGATATTAAAGACTTTGATGTCACAAAAATTTCTGAAGAGCTGATCAAAGAAAAACTCATTCGCGAGCATCACATTCTGCCACTTGTAAAAAAAGGCAGTAAGCTCTATATAGCCGCATCGGATCCGACCGACTATGGTGCATTTGAAAACTTTGAGTTTAGTACAGGTCTCTCATGCGAAGTAGTGGTTGTTGATTACAATCAACTCGAAAATAAAATTGAACAATTATTCGATGCGACCGGAAGTTTACATCTTAGCGAAAGCGAATTTAAAGAGCTTGGCGAGCTTGAAACCGAAACCTCAACTGATTTAGCAGCTAAAGATGAAGACAAAGACGATGCACCGATTATTGTCTACATCAATAAAATTTTAATGGATGCAATTAAAAAAGGCGCGTCGGATTTACACTTTGAACCTTATGAACACCGATATCGTGTGCGTTTTCGGATCGATGGTATTTTGCATGAGATGGCAAGCCCGCCAAATAGCTTGGCTAGCCGCTTATCTGCACGTATCAAGGTTATGTCGCGACTAGATATCGCAGAAAAACGTAAACCTCAAGATGGTCGTATTAAGCTTAAAATAACCGAACGTAAAAGTATCGATTTTCGTGTAAGTACATTGCCTACATTATGGGGCGAGAAAATCGTAATGCGTATTCTCGACTCATCAAGTGCCATGCTCGGTATCGATGTCCTTGGCTATGAGCCTGAGCAGAAGAAGCTTTACATGGATGCACTTGAGCAGCCACAAGGGATGATCTTGGTGACAGGTCCTACAGGGTCTGGTAAAACCGTATCACTTTATACCGGTTTAAACATTCTCAACCAGCCTGAGCGTAATATTAGTACCGCCGAAGATCCAGTAGAGATAAACCTTGAAGGGATAAACCAAGTACAAATTAATCCAAAAGCTGAAATGACCTTTGCTAACGCATTAAAAGCATTCTTGCGACAAGATCCTGATGTTGTCATGGTTGGTGAGATCCGTGATCTTGAAACCGCTGAAATCGCGATTAAAGCAGCACAAACGGGTCACTTAGTTTTATCAACTCTACACACAAACTCAGCGCCAGAAACCCTAACTCGTCTTTTAAATATGGGGGTGCCTGCTTATAACGTAGCAAGTTCAATTAGTCTTATTATTGCACAGCGTCTAGCAAGACGACTTTGCCCTAAGTGTAAAACACCAGAAACACTACCTGATGAAGAACTGATTCGCCAAGGTTTTGATAAAGACAAGCTTAGTGAAATACAACTATTTGCACCTAAAGGTTGTGATAGTTGCACTGAGGGTTATAAAGGACGTGTTGGTGTCTATGAAGTAATGCAGATCACACCTGAAATTGCGCAAATTATTATGCGTGGTGGTAATTCCTTAGAGATTGCAGAAGTAGCATTGAGATCAGGATTCAATAACTTACGATTATCTGGACTCAAAAAAGCCGCAGCGGGTGTCACCTCACTTGCAGAAATCAACCGAGTAACGAGTTTCTAACTCGTTACTGGATTCTCTCACTCCAGTTCAGTAAGATCAGCCTAAATGAATTATTGAGAAGCAGCAATGCCAACTGTTGTAAATTGTCCAACCTGTAAAGAAAAAGTGGAGTGGTCAGAACAAAGTCCGTTCCGCCCATTCTGTTCAAAACGATGTCAACTTATTGATTTAGGTGAGTGGTCATTCGAAAATAATCGAATTTCAACACCTATTAGCAATGCTAATGAGCTTAGCCAAGATATGATTGAAGATATTGAAGCCATGCTCGCCAAAAATGACGACTCATTCTTTAAAGAGTAGATTTTAAGTAGTACCAATCCGCAATAATAATTAATCATTTTGAGGGATTAAACCTGTCGCTACCTGGGTTAAAAATTTCTGATTTACGACGGCATGGATGCAGAAGGTAGAGCAATGCAGGATCAATTGCCGAGCACAACTAAATAACGAAATTTTTGCTTTGTTATCAACGAGGTTTTGCTGCCTCAAAATAGACCACTTTATTAAGCACATTGGTATGAAATACAAAAATGCGGCATTTGCCGCATTTTATATATTAATAGTAACTCGCTTTTAACCTTAATAGTAACTCGCTTTTAACCTTCAGAGCGCTCACCTTTACGCTCGCCACGATTTCCATGATGGCCCTTTTTATGGCCTTTTTTACGAAGATGCTTTTTAATTTCTTGGTAGCTTTCACGTTGCTCAGTATTCAAAACCTGCCAAATATCATGCTCTGATTTCATCTTTAACAAGGCAAACTGCTGAGCTTTCGCCTGACGTGCTTTGATTAGCTCAAGAGCCGCATTTTCGTCAAATTTTGCTGTAGATAATAATACATCCATTTTTTCTTTGTGAGCTGCACGAGCGGCTTTCATTGCATCTTTTTCACCACGTAACGCTTCAAATTGCGTTTTCTGCTCAGCAAAAATCGCTTTTAGTTTCGTTTGCTGCTCTTCTGTAAGTTGTAATTTATCAATACCGCGCTCAGAAAGTAAAAAGCGTGCTTGTGGGTTCATTCCACGATAAAAGTCACCTTTTGCCATTGCTGAAGTTGTACCAACACTGGCTGCTGCTAAGCCACAAACAAGTACGAATTTAGAAAGTTTATTCGAAATAGTCATAATCATTACCTTTTGTTGAGTGGTGTTCCAGAGTCGTTTTCGACTGATGAGTTAACTATACTCATTACAATGCAAAGGAACGCAAAGCAGTGTAAAGGTTGTGTAAAGATTCACTTTTACACAATTTACTGAGTAAAATAACCTCAAAGAATTAAACTGCTAGGTGTCAAATGAAACTATTAATGATCGACGACGATACAGGGTTGTGCGAATTACTCAGTGAGTACTTAACAGCACAGGGATTTACAGTAGATTGTTTTCATGATGGCGCTGAAGGACTAAAACAAGCACTGCAATATAACTACGAACTTATTCTACTTGATGTGATGCTTCCCTCTATGGATGGGTTTGAAGTCTTAAAACAATTAAGGCAGCATAAACTCACTCCTGTGATCATGCTAACAGCCAAAGGAGAGGACTTTGATCGTATCTTTGGGTTAGAGCTTGGCGCTGATGATTATATTGCCAAACCATTTAATCACAGAGAGCTACTAGCTCGCGTTAAAGCAATTACCCGTCGTATTGAACATATTAATAGTCTGTCTAATCAACATAGCAATTCGTTAAGTGTAAACAGTATCAATATTAACTTTGCAACACGTGAGGCCTCAGTAAACGACAACATCCTCAGCCTAACAGGTACTGAATATGAAATTCTTGCAATGTTAGTAGACCATGCAGGAGAAGTGATCAGTAAAGAACAAATAAGTGAACAAGTATTGGGGAGACGCCTTGCTCCGTTTGACCGTTCAATAGATATGCATGTGAGTAATATTCGTAAGAAAATAGCTGAACATGTCAACAATGAACGAATAAAAACAATACGTGGTAGTGGCTACGTACTCATTCAAGGTGAATAACATGACGCCTCCTAGTTGGTTAAAGCACCCACGTCACTACCTATTTTTAAAAATCTTTGTATGGTTTTGGATTACCGTGCTGGCCACCATTACCCTACTCGTTTTTTTGAGTCAACTAACCAGCAATGTAGGCAGTGATAATCTACGCGGCCCGATGCTAAAAAACTTGCAGTACACTGCAAAAAGTATTGAGCGGATAGTTGCTAAACATGGCAAATCAACGCAAGAAGTATTATCCCATCCGCGCTTTTCAAAGCATAAATTGCTGTACTTAAATGGTGACGTACACGGAGTTGAAATGCTCAGTGAACCTATCTCTAAAGACATTGACTTAAGTTTGCTTAACTTTACTAAATACATGAGCCCACAAATTATATTTACCGATGAGTATCAAGCTTATGGGCCAATAGAATTAAATGTACCCGAAGGTAAGTTTTACCTCTATGAGATTGACGAGAAACGCAAAAAGCCGTTCTTCGTTAGCTTATGGCTAATGCCAACGTGGTTAAAGCTATTTATCGCTTTAATTGCATCATTAATGCTCAGCTTTTTCTTCAGTCGCAACTTAATTGCACCTATTAATAGCTTAAAAGAAACAGCAAAAAAACTCGCAAATGGTAACTTAGCAGCCCGAGCGGATGTATCGTCCACTCGACAAGATGAACTTGGTGTACTCGGGCGTGATTTTAATGCTATGGCAATACAGCTTGAACAACTTATTACGGCTCAAAAGCGATTACTAGCAGATATTTCTCATGAGCTACGTTCACCTTTAACGCGCTTAAAAATGGCAACTGGCCTTGCGCAAATGCAGGCTGATGATACCCAACAGGCCTATTTAGAGCGTATCGAAAAAGAGGCCAACCAGCTTGATAAAATGATTGCCGATGTACTACAGGTGTCACGGTTAGAAGCGAAGAGTCAGACCCTTTCTTTAAGTACGCAGTCACTACAAATCATAGTCGATCACGTACTTAACGACGCCCAATTTGAAGCCAAACAAAGTAATAAAGTATTGCGTGTTAATGGTGCGCTCAAAACCGATATTCGGTGTGATGAAACCTTAATTGCCAGTGCGCTTGAAAACGTGCTTCGCAATGCAATTAAGTACGCAGAGCACACCATTTCAATTAACCTAGAAGAGTCTGATGCTATTTACATGACTATTTGCGACGATGGTAAAGGTGTTGATGAAGCAAACCTTGCAAGGCTGTGTGAGCCTTTCTTTCGTCAAGAGCATGCACGCGATAGAAACACCGGTGGTACAGGTTTAGGGCTTGCAATTGCAAAGAATGCGATCTCTGCACATGATGGTACACTAACACTTGAAAACCAAGAACATGGTGGACTTTGCGTTAACATCCGCCTTCCTTTAAAGAGTCAGTAAATGTTTTATAGCACTGAAGCTAGCCTTATAAATAACACAGATCACATCAATCAGTTTTTTTCTGAGCAATTACAAAAAGACTTTCTTAGCACGAGTCATGGTCAGCTTTATTATGGTTATGCCATACCTGAGCAAGCAAATACAGCTGTCATCATTAGTAGTGGCCGAATTGAGTCTTTGGTTAAGTATAAGGAGTTACTGTGGGAACTTTATCAAAATGGCTGTGCGGTTTTTAGTGTTGACCACCAAGGCCAAGGTCGCTCTTATCGTCATTTAAAAAACGCTCATAAAGGCTATGTAAATCGTTTTACTGACTATGCCGATGACTTTGCCGTGTTTATTGATAAAGTGGTAAAGCAGCACTGGCAAGGAAAGCAGGTTTTACTCGGCCATTCAATGGGGAGTGCCATTGCCTATGATTACCTCTCGCGTTATCAGCATCAGTTTTCAGGTGCTTTTTTATCCGCGCCAATGTTTGATATTCACACCAAAGGTACACCAAAGCCTTTAGCTAAACTGGCTGCTAAAATTGCATCCTTACTTGGTCTTGGCCGTAGTTACGCATTTGGCCAAAGCGACTATTTGCCGGTCGACTTTACAGCCAATGAATTAACCAGTAGTGAAATTCGCTATAAGCTGTTTAGGGAACTGTATGCTGCAGAAGATGATTTACAACTAGGTGGCGTCACCTACGGCTGGCTCAATGCATCGTTTGATTTTATTGCTTCTTTAATCGATAAAAAAGTCGATATTCCTTTATTTATCGCAAGTGCAGAGCAAGATACCGTGGTCGATAATGCTGCGCAATTTGCACTTACCCATAAACAGAAACATGCACGATTGAAAACCTACGTGGGTGCTCGCCATGAACTGTTATGTGAACGCGACGAGATAAGACAGGCAGTACTCAGCGATTTTTATCAGTTTTGTGACTCTGTTTGACGAGACTTCTGAACGACTGAGAGCGGGTCTAGGTGAACTAATATATCCATCTCACATGCAAAATGAGTTTGGATCATTACCTCAACTTCATCAGCAACTTGATGAGCACGAATGAGCGATAGTGAATCTTCTAGCTCCAAATGCATTTGAATGAATTTGATCTTACCGCCTTGGCGAGTACGAATATCATGTGCGCCATAAACATCTCGATGACTATTTACAATGGCAAGAATCGTTTCTTTTTCTTCATCTGGAAGCTCTTTGTCCATAAGATGATCAGCACTTTCACGGGCAATATCCCAACTGTTATAAAGTAAATAAACTGCGACGCCAATTGCAAACAGAGGATCTGCATATGCAACACCGTATTTAGCCAACACAATAGCCAGCAACACAGCTAGGTTTAAGATCAAGTCACCTTTGTAATGAATTGAGTCAGCTTTAATTGCGATAGATTCTGTGTGGTTAATCACTTTGGTTTGTACAAATACCACCACTAACGTACAAACAATCGCAAAAATACTTACCCAAATACCTAAATCAGAATGCTTTAAGGTAACAGGGTTGAATAAACGCTCAATACCATGGAACGCTAAAAAACAACCAGAACCGGCAATGAATGCAGCTTGAGCAAGGCCAGCTAATGCTTCCGCTTTACCATGACCAAAGCGATGATCATCATCCGCTGGACGTAATGCATAACCTAGCACTAAAAAGCTCATTAAAGATGCAGTGATGTCCATCAGTGAGTCGGTTAATGAGCCAAGCATAGAAGCTGAGCCTGAAGCAAGCCACGCCCAACTTTTTGCGGCAATCATCAAGCTGACCATAGTGATAGTCACTAAACTAGCTGTTTTAACCCAAAACTCATAACTGCGATGTTGCACAAAACTTACCTTTAGATATTAACAGTTGTCAGTATATCATCTTTTTATTTGAGTTCGTGTATACTCACCGACAATTGATATTGTTTAAAAAAGAGAGTCACATGCTTGATATAGTGTTATACCAACCAGAGATCCCACCTAACACTGGAAATATCATCCGTTTATGCGCAAACACTGGCTACGCCTTACATCTTATTGAACCTCTTGGCTTTGAATGGGATGACAAGCGTGTAAAACGTGCAGGACTTGATTATCATGAATTTAGTCACGTACAACGTCATGCTTCGTTCGAAGCATACCTAGAAAAATGCCAACCTAAGAAAGTCTATGCATGTACGACTAAAGGCAGTCAGTTTCACCATCAAGCACAATACCAACCAGGTGACTGTTTAGTGTTTGGTCCGGAAACTCGAGGCCTACCTGATGAGCTCATTCAATCTTTACCTAAAGAGCAACGAGTACGTATCCCGATGCAAAAAGACAGTCGAAGCATGAACTTATCTAATTCTGTGGCTGTATTTGTATATGAGTCTTGGCGTCAACTTGGCTTTGTTAATGGCCAGTAAGTTATTGAAAAAACGTTTTTAATAAAAACACACTAATTATTTAGCATTACCATTTTTTATGAACTAACCTAAATAGGCTGGCTTGTTCCTAAAGATGGTTTTAAATGCGCCCTTTTCATATTTTATGTTGCTCGACCTTGCTGATGCATCTTCCATTAGGTAAAGCATCAGCTGCAACAACCTTGCCCACGCAAGCTTCTAATTTTCCATATATCATTCTTCTGGCCCTCATTACCTTATTACTTTTGGCTTGGCTGTTTTTTTATTACAGAAATAAAAAAATGATATTCACGGATGCGTTATTGTCTAAAGCAAAAGATGCTATTTGGATAACCGACGAAGACTTCAATATCATTGAGATAAATGACGCTTTTTCTGAAATTACTGGCTATCAAAAAGTCGATGTTATCGGCAAAAAGTTTAAGGCGCTAACTCAAAGCGGTCGAGACCAACAGCTTGAAGCAATCATTCTCCAAGAGTTAGAGCAAGATGGTTACTGGTCTGGCGAAATGTGGAACATTCGTAAAGACGGTCAACCTTACGCTCTGGCTTTATCAATCACCAAAGTAATAACCTCATCACTGACTAAGCCTACTGTTCGCTATGTTGGACTGTTTTACGATATCACAACTCGTAAAAATACTGAGCGCAGTATGCTTAAGCTCACAACAAAAGATACTGTTACAGGATTATCGAATCGTGCTATTTTTATTGAATCTCTTGATAAAGCAATCAAAGCATGTAACGACACTTACCCGAGTTTACTCATCGTATTTATTGACATCGATAATTTCAAAAAGATAAATGACTCTTTAGGTCATACCTTAGGTGATGTGTTACTCAAAGAGGTTGCGTGCCGCTTAACAGCATCGCTCAATTCAGGCTTCACAATCGCCAGACTAGGTGCAGATGAGTTTGCAATACTTGTTCCTCCATACCTTTATTCAGGAAAAACGATATTCTTTGCAAAGCAAACTGTGGATACAGTTCTTCAGCAATTCAAAACACCTTTTATGCTGGATAATTTTGAAACTTCATTATCTGTATGTTGTGGTCTCGCTATTTATCCAGACAATGCTTATAACTGCGAGAACCTGATGCGCAGTGCCAATAGCGCATTAAATCATGCAAAAAAAATAGGCCGAAATACATACCAGTTTTTTGATAAAGATCGCCACACACTTGACCCAACCGAGTTAACGAAAGAAAGCGCTCTGTTTAAGGCAATTACCAATAATGACTTTGAACTTTACTTCCAACCTAAGTTTGATGCTCAACACAATCGTCTGCATGGCTTTGAAGCCCTAGTTAGGTGGCCTCAAGATGATGGCAGTATTATAACACCTGACGAATTCATCCCTCTTGCAGAACAAAATGGTGCCATTATCCCACTAACACAATTACTAATAGAGCGGTTACTAAAACAACTATCTAGCTGGCAAAAGCAAAATATACGGTTTGGCAATGTAGCCATTAACATTTCTGCATTACACTTTCAGCACAGTAGCTTAATAGACACATTAATAGAATACTTAGGCAAGTTTGATGTGCCAGCCTACTGCTTGGAGTTAGAAATAACAGAAAGTGCAATGATGGATAACCCTGAGTTTGCCCTTCAGCAAATGACACGTATAAAAGCGCTTGGTGTTAACATCGCCCTAGACGACTTTGGTACAGGGCACTCATCGTTAAGTTACCTGAAACGGTTTCCTATCGACACCCTAAAAATTGACAAATCCTTTGTCAAAGACATCGCTCATAACGATCAAGATAGAAACATCACGGCAACTATTGTCCGCTTGGCAAAGTATCTAGGTATTAATATTATTGCCGAGGGCGTTGAAACCCAAGAGCAGGCTTACATGTTACATATTATGGGTTGCCATTTTCAACAGGGATTCTATTACAGTAAGCCTCTTAAAGCTGAACAAGTGGTCGATTTCATTAATAAAAACAAGTTAAACAACCAACTTAAGTAATACCTATTCGCTTAATTAAGTGAGCTATTTTGAGGCAACAAAATCTGGTTAATAACAAGGCTAAGATTTAGTTTTTTAGATCTTTAAAAGAGAAGGTATTAGTACCTCGCATTGCGAGCAGTTATAAGTTGTAAAAAACAAAAAACGCGATTACTAATCGCGTTTTGTTTTAAGTGCGCCAGTATCATTACTCTGACTTTTGCTCTCGACCAAGCAACGCCATCGCAGCTTCTTTTACATCTTTATTTTCATAAAGCACTTTGTAAATTTGCTCTGTGATCGGCATTTCGATGCCGGTACGCTCAGCAAGTAAAAACACTTCTTTAGTATTTCTATAGCCTTCGACAACCTGACCAATTGATTCGATTGCCGCTTCGACTCCTTCACCTTTACCCAGTGCCAGACCAAAACGACGGTTACGCGATTGGTTATCTGTACAGGTTAAGATTAAGTCACCAAGACCTGCCATGCCCATAAAGGTATCTGAACGGGCACCTAATGCACAACCTAAACGACACAGCTCAGCTAAACCACGGGTTATTAAAGCTGTACGAGCATTAGCCCCAAAGCCAAAACCGTCCGACATACCTGCGCCAATCGCAATCACATTTTTTACTGCGCCACCAAGTTGTATACCAATGAAATCATCATTGTTATACACCCTAAATGAGCGGCCACAATGTAAAAGATCAGCCAGCTGCTTTGCAAAATCTTTAGAAGTCGACGATACCGAAATAGCTGTTGGCAAGCCCATAGCCATTTCTTTAGCAAAAGTAGGTCCTGAAAGCACGGCCAGTGGAATATTATCCCCAAGCTCTTGTACTGCAACTTCTTGCAATAAACGCCCTGTGTTAGGCTCTAAACCTTTTGTAGCCCACGCAACTTCAGCTTCCTCGTTTAACCATGGTTTTATTTTCTGAAGAGTGCCTGCGAAAGCATGACTTGGTACAACCACTAGAATGATTTTACTTGCTTTTACTGCTGTTTCTAGATCAGCTTCTAGCTTTAGCGACTCAGGAAAGGTGACATCAGGAACATAACGTTGATTTTTTCGCTCAGCTGCAAGCGTAGCAACGTCATCGCTATTGCGCCCCCATAAAGTGACTGGGTGACCATTTCTGGCAAAGCAAATAGCAAGGGCGGTGCCATACGACCCCGCCCCTAAAACTGTAACAGCTGATTGTGCTGTAGTCATAGCTTATGCGTCTGCAGTTGCCTGTTGCTCTTGAGCTGCACGCTGTTGCATGTATTGAGCAAAAAGAGCATCAAAGTTAACTGGTGCTAAGTTTAATTGTGGGAAAGTACCACGGTTAACTAAGTTTGATACTGCTTCACGAGCGTAAGGGAAAAGTACGTTCGGGCAGAATGCACCTAGCATGTGTGCAAGTTGTACTTCTTCAACATCAGCGATAGTAAAAATACCTGCTTGTTGAATTTCACAAAGGAACGCTGTTTCTTCACCGATAGATGCTGTCACTGTTAATGCAAGAACAACTTCAAATACACCTTCTTCTAACTTGTTAGAACGAGTATCTAGGTCAAGTTTAACTTCAGGAGTCCACTCTTTTTGGAAAATTGCTGGCGAATTAGGTGTCTCGAATGAAACATCTTTTGTGTAAATACGTTGGATTGTGAATTGCGCGCCTGCTTGTTGTTCTGCTGCGTTTTGATTTTCTTCGTTCATTGTAATTCCTATCTTGAATTCGTTTTTATAATTAAAAATTTAAGCGTTAAGCTTTGCGTCTAAAAGGCCTTGAGCCTCTATTGCCATCATGTCGTCGCAACCACCGATATGTTCATCATTGATGAAAATTTGTGGCACCGTGTAACCACCATTTGCTTTATCGATCATTTCATCGCGTCGTTCTGGATGAACACCAATATCAATGTTCGTGTAGTTTACACCTTTACTGTCTAACAATGCCAAAGCGCGTTGGCAAAATGGGCAGTAAGCCTTTGTGTAAAGAACAACATTACTCATAATAATTCCTCTATCGAGCTGCAACGTAGATATTTAACGGCCTGTCGTTGTTGGTAGGCTCGCTGATTGCCATGCACCCATACCACCTGATAATACATAAACACGCTCATAGCCTGCTTTATGCATAGCAGTTGCGATACCTGAAGCTGTCATGCCTGTAGTACATACAAGTATAATGGGTTTACTCTTAAACTTTTCAAGGCTTGAAAAATCAGATTGTTTAGCTTTTTCCGGATTTAAATGCTCTGCACCCGCAATTCGACCCGAATTAAATTCTTTTTGAGGACGAATATCAACGACTTGACCATCTTCACGATTAATCAGCAAAGTTACTTGTTGTGGGTTAATCTGGCGAATAGCTGAAAATTTACTTTTAAACCAACTGCTGATCAGCATTGCTACTAATGCTAACCAAATGATGCTCAAAACCGGATGATTTGAGATAAATTCAATATATTGATCCATGCGTTTTCCACTAAGAAATTTAGGTACCACAGCGCATAGCCATGGGTTAATTAAAATTTGCCACGCAAGTATACGTGCTTGAATTGAAAATGCTAGGGCGTGAAATATTTTAATATGACATATTGATAGCTGATCAAAACCATAAAACACGGTATGCTAGTGATATATAAGTGCCAATCTTCAGGAGCTATAATGACAGAGCATAAAAAACCATTGGTATTAATGATCTTAGACGGTTGGGGATACCGTGAAGATACAGAAAGTAACGCTATACTTGCTGCTAATACCCCAGTACTCGATAACCTTTGGGCAACCCGCCCACATACATTAATTTCAGGTTCGGGACTTGATGTTGGTTTACCTGCAGGACAAATGGGTAACTCTGAAGTAGGCCACGTAAACTTAGGTGCTGGCCGTATTGTTTACCAAGATTTTACGCGCATCACAAAAGCCATTGATGATGGTGAATTCGATAGCAACCCAGCACTTGTTGATAATATCGACAAAGCTGTAAATGCAGGCAAAGCTGTACATATCATGGGTCTTTTAAGCCCGGGTGGTGTTCATAGTCACGAAGACCACATTGTTGCAACGATTGAACTTGCAGCCAAGCGCGGTGCAAAAGAAGTTTACTTCCACGGTTTCTTAGATGGTCGTGACACGCCGCCACGCAGTGCAAAAGCATCAATTGAGCGTATCGAAGCATTATTTGCAGAACTTGGCTGCGGCCGTTTAGCAACACTTGTTGGTCGTTACTATGCAATGGACCGCGATAACCGTTGGAACCGTGTCGAGCTTGCTTATGACGTTATGGTTAGTGGTATTGCTGAATACAGCTACACTGATGGCGTAACCGCACTAGAAGAGGCTTATGCACGTGATGAAAACGATGAATTCGTTGCTGCAACTACAGTAGTACCAGAAGGCCAAACAGCTGTTGAGATTAATGACGGCGACACTGTTATCTTTGCTAACTTCAGAGCAGACCGAGCACGTGAAATGACTCGTGCCTTTGTTGATGCTGACTTTAGCGGTTTTGATAAGAAAAAATCACCTAAGTTAAGCTCTTTTGTAATGATGACTGAGTATGCAGCAGACATTAAAGCACCGATTGCATTTGCCCCAGAGCCTTTAACAAATGTATTAGGCGAATGGCTAGAGAAACAAGGTAAAACACAACTACGTATTTCTGAAACAGAAAAATACGCACACGTGACCTTCTTCTTTAGTGGTGGCCGTGAAGATGAATTTGTTGGCGAGACTCGCGAACTAATTCCATCACCACAAGTTGCAACATATGATCTGCAACCAGAAATGAACTCAGAAATGCTGACCGATAAATTGGTTGAAGCAATCGCTAGCGGTAAATACGATGCCATCATCTGTAACTACCCTAATGGAGACATGGTAGGTCACTCAGGTGTATTCGAAGCTGCAGTTAAAGCATGTGAAGCTGTTGACCACTGTATTGGTCGTGTTATAGCTGCACTTGAAGAGCATGGTGGTGAAGCGCTGATCACAGCAGACCACGGTAATGCAGAACAAATGGCTAACCCAGCAACAGGTCAAGCGCATACTGCACACACTAGTGAGCCTGTGCCATTTATCTATGTTGGCCGTGATGCAACACCACATGATGGTAAAACATTAAGTGACGTGGCTCCTACCATGCTTCACCTACTCGGCTTAGAGCAGCCAAGTGAAATGACTGGTAAACCAATCATGACGCTGAAATAAGCTATGAGTAAATGTATTAACCACTTCTTTAAAACTGGTTTAATACTGACTTCATTAGTAACAACTTCGGTTGTTGCTAATGAAGATCAAACCAAAAAAGACTTATCAGACATTCAATCAGCTTTACAAAAAACAGAGGCTGAGCTTAAAGGTCAACGCAAGTCCATTGCTCAAATGCGCAAAGATCTGCGTGCTCATGAGCTTGATATAGCTCAAAATGCCAAAGCATTAAACCTTGCAGCCCAATCGGTTAAAGAAAACGAGCAACAACAGCGAGAACAACAAGCTAAAGCACAGCAGCTTAAAGCTCAACAAGCCAAGCGACAAACCTTATTAGCTGCCCAGCTAAAAAGCGCCTACATGGCTGGTAGCCATGACTATTCAAAAATGCTGCTTAACCAACAAGACACTGCCAAAATTGAGCGCACACTCAGTTATTACAATTACCTAAATAAAGCACGCATTAAGCAAATTGAAGAGCTCAAAGCACTGCAGCAAGAAATAGCTGACAACCAAGCTGAGCTTGAAAAAACGAAACAACGTCTAGTTGCCTTATATGATGAGCAAAAGCAGCGTCAGCAGGCCTTAGTTAAAGCTCAACAAGAACGTAAAAACAACCTCAATAAACTTCAGTCAGCACTCAAAGAGACTAAAAGCTCAATAGACTATTTAAAAGAGAATGAACAAACTCTCATCACAGCCATTGAAGAGTTAGAAAGAGAGCGCACTGAAAAAGTAGAACTACTAGGTCTTCAAAGCAGTAAAGGAAAGCTAGACTGGCCAACCAAAGGGGCACTACGCCATCGCTTTGGACAACGTAAGCACGGCAACATAGACTGGAAAGGCGTACTCATTAGTGCCAAAGAAGGCAGTAATGTTAAAAGCGTACAGAACGGCCAAGTTGTTTATGCCGATTGGTTAAATGGCTTTGGTTGGGTGATTGCCATTGACCATGGTGATGGCTTTATGAGCTTATACGGCCATGCTCAAACTCTACTTCGCGATGTTGGTGACCTTGTTAGAGAAGGCGAAACAATTGCTTTAGTTGGTCAAAGCGGCGGACAACCAGATCCTGGTCTATACTTTGAAATACGCCACAAAGGACGCGCAGTAAATCCTGTAAAATGGTGCAGACGCATTTAATAGATTAAATAGCTGCACCCTATGAGGAGCAGCTGATGCTAAACACAACCCTTACATTCAGAGCTATCTACCCAGCCAAGTTTTTTACTCAGCTGTGTTTTATAACGTTAGTTACATTATTTTGCTTGGTGTTTCAATCGTTCCCAAGCATTGCTAAACCCTCGCTTGAAACACTTCATCGTCAACAGTTAAACGAAATACTTTTTAATATTCACACCTATTATGTAGATGATTTGAAGTTACAAAATAGCTTTGTTAGTCAACCTAATAACGACCAAGTGGAAGAATTACTAGAACAGCTTGATCCCTACTCTAAATATCTTAATGAAAATGAGCTCGATGCCATATTTAGCAACACCAATGGTCGCTACACAGGCTTGGGGATCGAAGTTAAAATGGATAATGGACGAGTTTATATCGTCAATACTTTAAGTAACTCCCCAGCAGAACAAGCGGGATTACAAATAAATGATGAAGTTGTTGCGATTAATCATCAGCCTATCATGAATAAGAGTATTGATGAGGTTGCAACGCTGATTCGAGAGAGCGGATTAGACGCCGTCAATGTTTCAATAATGCGAAAAGAATCAACAGCATTAAGCTTTTCAATTAAGCGCCAGCAAATCACACTAGAAAGCGTTCATGGCTACCTATCCAATTCAGGCGTCGCTTTATTAAGCATTAATACATTTAATAATCACACACTGCATGACGTTGCACGTGAACTTGCAAAAATGCAAGTTAATAACAGCTTCCCATTATCTGGTTTAATTATTGATTTACGTGATAATCCCGGCGGCACATTGCAAGGCGCCATAGAGGTTGCAGACTTATTTCTAGACAGCGGCATCATTGTTTCAACTAAAGGACGCTTTAATGAGGCAAACCAGAGATACACTGCGCATAGCGGTGATATTTTAGAAGGAGCCCCTATTGCTGTTTTAATAAATGAAAACTCAGCTTCTGCCGCAGAAATTCTCGCCGCTGCACTTCGCGATAACCAACGTGCAACTTTAATTGGCGAAACATCTTTTGGTAAAGGCTCAGTGCAATCGCTTATTCCGCTAGGCAACGGTAATACAGCATTAAAACTCACCACTGCGCGTTATTATACCCCTCTTGGTCAGTCAATAGATGGTAAAGGGATCACACCTGATGTGAGTATAAATCAAACAATACTTTCAGAAATTAACCAAGACGTTATAATAAAAAATATACAAGAATTGGCGCTTTTTAGTTCACTGCTTGATAGACAGGACAAAAAACAGCTGACAGCAAAACAGTTCGCTATTATGCAGTAAGTAAGCGCACACACTGGATATAATAATTACAAAAAGTGAATCGACTAAAAAGCTTATTAATCGCTGCTTTGTGCTTGCCTCTATTCTGCCAAGCAAAGCAAATTGCCATTGTTATAGACGACATTGGTAATAATCAACGCGATCTAGAGATACTCAACTTACCAGGGCAAGTTACGTTTTCTATCTTGCCCCATACCCCTTACTCACAAATTTTTGCAGAGCGTGCTAGTAAAACTCATAAAGAATTGCTTTTACATGTTCCAATGCAAGCGCTTGATAAAAGCAAAGCGCTTGGTCCTGGAGCCCTCACCGATACTATGACTAAGTCTGAGTTACAAACAACCCTCGGCCATGCGTTAGCATCACTGCCACAGGTAAAAGGGGTCAATAACCATATGGGCTCTGAGCTAACACAGCTTACCGAGCCAATGAAATGGACGATGGAAGTTTTAAAAAAACGTGGTTTGTACTTCTTAGATAGCCGTACAACCAGCCAAAGTGAAGCGCAAAATGTTGCTAACCTGTATGGTGTGGCTAATGTATCTCGTCATGTATTTCTTGATAACAATGTCACCCAAAGCCAGCTACAACATCAACTTGAGGAACTTAAAAGCAAAGCTGAGCACTTCAACTACGCAATCGCCATTGCCCACCCCTACCCAGAAACTGTTACATTTCTTCAGCAAGCACTCCCAGAACTACAACGACAAGGCTTCGAACTTGTTCCTCTCTCACAACTAGTCGAAACCAAATACATTCAACTAGCCAAAGCAGAACAAAGACAAGGGGAGTAAGCGTTATAAACGTGAGTAGCGAGTTAGAAAGGGTAAAGTTTGAGATCTGGCGTAGGTTGGGTAGAGCGCAGCGAAACCTAACACAGTGCTATCAGCTTTCAGCCGTCAGCGATCAGCCGCGCGGTGGAGGTGTTTGGTGCTGCGTCTTCCTCTGCCGGAGGTTCTAGGCAAAGTGTACTTGTAGGAATGGCTTTAGCCGTAAATGTGTTTGTTCTGGTCTGAATTCGGCACTGAAGTGCCTCCTACGGGGGTTGTTGCTGAGGGTGACTCTGTACTAAACAACCACACAGTTCAACTTTACCCTTGCTAACTTGTAACTAGCTAACTCGTGTTGGGTTTCGCTCCGCTCTACCCAACCTACCTGGAGAATGAACAGGGAGTGCTGAGGGAGTCTCTGTACTAAACAACCCCGCAGTTCAGCTGATGTCTGATGGCTGAAAGCTGACAGCTAAAACGCAAAAAAGCCCGACTCTTTCGAATCGGGCTTTCTTTAATTTGGAGCCTGGCGATGTCCTACTTTCACATGGCAAATGCCACACTATCATCGGCGCTGTTTCGTTTCACTACT
>NZ_JBPNYQ010000017.1:0-90591 GCF_051235485.1 Pseudoalteromonas nanhaiensis
TAAGAAATTGAGACTCTAAATTTGTTTGCGTCACTTAGTAAACTAAGCTTCGCTGTTAGAACTCAATCTGTACGAGTGCCCACACAGATGATTGCTTTATATTGTTAAAGAACGTTTTGAGATACTTTTGCGTCTCAAGGGCTGTGCATTCTACGCAAGCCGTTATTTTTGTCAACACTTAATTTTGAGAAAAGTTCATTTTTTCAAAACTCAGTTTTACTTGACTCAACCAACTCGTCGTTTCGCTTGTTTGTAAGCAGTCCGCCGTGTCGATGGATGCGCATTATAGGGAGATCAGAATTGAGATCAACTGTTTTTTGAAGTTTTTATGAAAAAAATGACTGTTCGAGCAAAATACGAACGAAACGGGCAAAAAGAACACTAAAAAAGGCCCTTCTGGGCCTTTTCTGTTTATTTAACTATAAGCTTCCAACCTGCTTTTGCTTGTAGCTTGGTCTCTAATTGCAGTTCACTGGCCATTAATGGGTGATATTTTAACCAATCGCCATCAAATGTCAGTGTAAGGGTGTTTTCATTAACACTAAGATCGAGTGCTGGCAGTACATCATCTTGGCGACGCATTGATAAGATCACTGCGATCCGAACAATTCTTGTCAAACATTCAGCTAATTGTTCATGACATCCTAGGTATGCAAAGCTGTTTTTTACCAGATCTGCACGATGCGCATTCGCTACAGCAGTGATCAGCTTATGCTCAGATTGTGAAAAACCTGGCATATCGGTGTTTTCTATAATGTAGGCTGTGTGCTTATGATAAAGTTTATACTCTATTAATAAACCTATCTCGTGCAACTTCGCTACCGTTTTTAATAACGCAATTGCGTTGTTATCAATTGACTGCCACTGCCCCTTTACACTCTTTGCTAATTGCTCAGTAAGTTGTGCAACTCGGCAGGCTTGATTTACATCGACATGATAACGAGCCATTAATCCATCAACCGTACGCTTACGAATATCGTGGTTATGTAGCTCTGGTACCATGCTGTAAAGCACACCTTCACGCAATGCGCCGCGAGCAAGACCCATCTGCTTTATAGCTAATGATTCGAATAAGGCGATTAAAATTGCAAGTCCAGATACAAACACAAGGCGGCGTTCTTCACTTAAACCTGGAAGCTCAAGATCTGCAATTGTTTCAAATTGCACTGATTGCTCTTTGATGGCATACAATTTATCAAGCGTTAAGAGTTCATCTTGGTTTTGCGCAACCATGATCTCTTGAATTGCTTGCACTGTACCAGATGCTCCACTCGCTATTTGCCAGCCTGCCGCTTTATATTCATCAACAATTTCAGCAATCACATCTCTGGCTGCTTGAATCGCGGCTGCAAAATTTTCGTTACTCAGTTTTTGATCTTTGAAATAGCGCTCTAAAAAGGTGACACAGCCCATATGTAGGCTTTTATAGTGCAGTGCGTCAAAACCTTTACCTATAACGACCTCTGTACTCGCCCCACCAATATCGATAACAAGTTGCTTTCCACTACAAGCTGATGTGTGCGCCACGCCTTTGTAAATCGTTTTGGCTTCTAGCTCACCACTGATGACATTGATTTTATGACCAAGGATTTGTTCAGCCTTTTGCTTAAACACATCGGCATTGGTAGCAAGACGCAAAGTTGCTGTTGCAACAATGGTAATGTTTTTCTTTGGTATGTCTTGTAAACGTTCTGCGAACAAGGCTAGGCATTCCCAACCTCGCTGCATGGCTTCTGAGCTTAGGACGTTGTTTTCATCAAGCCCTGCTGCAAGCCTTACTTTACGTTTGACTCGACCGATCGTTTGTAGACCGCCAGCAATTGATTTGGCAATCAGCATATGAAAGCTGTTCGATCCTAAATCGATTACTGCATACACATTTTTTTGCGGTTGAAATTGCCCCACCGTTCAAAAACCTCTAGTTACTACTAAGTCTTCAATGACGGTCGTTTATCACGACCGTGATTTCTGGTAACTATTATTTGGTCGACGTCCGTTGTTATTACGATTACGTGGGCCTGTAGAATAGTTCCGCTTTTTCTGAATAGTAGGCTTAGTTAAATCATCAAGCAATGCACTTTTATCATAATGTGATAATGGAATGCTGTGTTCTATATATTGCTCAATTTCGTGGAGATTATAGGCATACTGTTCACAGGCAAAGCTAATAGCGTGTCCTGAAGCACCAGCACGTCCGGTACGACCAATGCGGTGTACATAGTCTTCACAATCATCTGGCAAATCAAAATTAAATACATGACTTACTTCTGGGATATGTAAACCACGAGCTGCAACGTCTGTTGCCACTAAGAAGTCTAAATCGCCTTTGGTAAATTGAGCCAAAATTGATTGACGCTTTTTCTGGTTTACATCACCGGTTAATAATCCAACTCGATGACCATCCGCTTTCATCCATGCGTAAACATTTTCACAACTGTGTTTCGTATTTGCAAACACAATTGCTTTCTCAGGCCATTCTTCTTCAATTAAAGTTAACAGTAACTTAATTTTATCGTCTTGAGATGGATGAAATAGCTCTTCTTGAATACGCTTACCTGTTTTAACGTCAGGTTCAATTTGCACATGCTCTGGGTTAGTCATGTGTTCAAACGCTAATTCCTGCACACGATAAGATAAGGTTGCAGAGAATAATAAGTTTAAACGCTCTGAGGTTTCAGGCATACGTCTAAACATGTAGCGGATATCTTTAATAAAGCCTAAATCGAACATACGATCTGCTTCATCAAGCACCACAACTTCAATTTCATTTAGGGTGTAACAACCCTGTTTATACAAATCGATAAGGCGTCCAGTCGTTCCAATTAAAATATCAACGCCTTTTTCTAGTTGTGCACGTTGTTTTTCGTAATCTTCGCCACCATATACTAAACCTAAGTTAAGATTACAGTGTGGCGCTAAAATTTTTGCATCTTTGTGTATCTGAATCGCCAGCTCCCGAGTTGGGGCCATGATCAGGGCTCTTGGATGTTTACTAGGTGCTTTGCTAGATTGTAATAACCGATGGCACGTGGCTGTTAAAAACGCCAACGTCTTGCCTGTACCTGTTTGTGCTTGGCCCGCAATATCACGGCCTTCACAAATAAAAGGTAGGCATTTAGCTTGAATGGGTGTGCAATATTCAAACCCATTTTCGGTTAAACCGGCAACCACTTCCGGTGCGATAGCAAAGTCTGAAAACTTTTTATCGGTCAAATGTGTCTTAGTCATAGCGTTTAAGCATAACGTTTAAACTTGCAATAAGAAACAAGAGTGTTTAAATACGCATTAAATATTTCGCCTAACTTATCGGAGATCGCAATGAGCGAGAAAATTATTCAATTAACTGACGATAGCTTTGAAGCTGACGTACTACAATCAGACAAACCTGTACTTGTTGATTTTTGGGCTGAATGGTGCGGACCTTGTAAAATGATCGCCCCTATTCTTGACGAAGTAGCTGGCGAGTTTGATGGCCGTGTAACTATCGGTAAATTAAACATTGACCAAAATGCGGGCACACCACCTAAATTTGGTATTCGTGGAATCCCAACACTTCTTCTTTTCAAAGATGGTCAGGTTGCAGCAACTAAAGTAGGTGCACTTTCAAAAACTCAATTAGTTGAGTTTTTAGAGAACAACATCTAACTGAAAATGTAAAAAAAGGGCTTTTTGCCCTTTTTTTAGCTTTATTTTGTTTAAAGACTGGACGCCTTGCTAGTGACCTGCTAGTTTATAAAGCCAACTAATCCTTAGTTATACCAACAAACCTCACTCATGTATCAAACTATGATTTTGAGTATGATAATTGTAATAAAGAACCCACCAATATGCATTTACGCGAATTAAAAGACAAGTCTATAAAAGAGCTTGTAAACTTAGCTGAGTCCATGGGGCTCGAAAACGTAGCCCGTTTAAGAAAACAAGACATTATTTTCGCCATTTTGAAAGCACACGCTAAAAGCGGTGAAAATATTTATGGCGGCGGTGTATTAGAAATCTTACAAGATGGCTTTGGTTTCTTGAGATCATCTGAAGCCTCATATTTAGCCGGACCTGATGATATTTATGTATCTCCGAGTCAAATACGTCGATTCAGCATGCGTACTGGTGACTCAATTTCAGGCCTTATCCGTCCACCAAAAGATGGTGAACGTTACTTCGCACTACTTAAAGTCAACGAAGTAAACTTCGACAAACCTGAAAACTCTCGCACTAAAATCCTTTTTGAAAACCTTACCCCACTCCACGCAAACGAACGTTTACGTATGGAACGTGGTAATGGTAGTACAGAAGATATCACTGCTCGTGTACTTGATTTAGCATCACCTATTGGTAAAGGCCAGCGCGCCCTAATCGTTGCACCGCCTAAAGCGGGTAAAACAATGCTACTGCAAAATATTGCGCAGTCAATCAGCTACAACCAACCAGACTGTGAGCTAATGGTGCTTCTAATTGACGAACGTCCTGAAGAAGTAACTGAGATGCAGCGTCTTGTTAAGGGTGAAGTTATTGCTTCAACATTTGATGAGCCAGCAAGCCGTCACGTTCAAGTAGCCGAAATGGTAATTGAAAAAGCGAAGCGCCTTGTTGAGCACAAAAAAGATGTGGTTATCTTATTAGACTCAATTACGCGACTTGCTCGTGCATACAATACGGTTATTCCTTCATCTGGCAAGGTATTAACAGGTGGTGTGGATGCTAACGCATTACACAAACCAAAGCGTTTCTTCGGTGCAGCACGTAATGTAGAAGAAGGCGGTAGCTTAACGATTATCGCAACAGCGCTTATTGATACAGGCTCTAAAATGGATGAAGTAATCTACGAAGAGTTCAAAGGCACAGGTAACATGGAACTACACTTAAATCGTAAGATTGCTGAAAAGCGTGTATTCCCTGCGATCGACTTTAACCGTTCAGGTACCCGTCGCGAAGAGTTACTGACTAAGCCAGATGAACTACAGAAAATGTGGATCTTACGTAAGATTGTTCATGAGATGTCAGAAATTGACGCAATGGAGTTCTTAATTGATAAGCTTTCTATGAGCAAAACCAATGATGAATTCTTCGATTCGATGAAGCGTCAATAAGCAGCTTTCAAAATCAAAAAAATGCCTGTTTTATACAGGCATTTTTTTTACTTAAAAGTACGGTTGAAGCGCTATTCAACTATAAATAACTCCGTAATATAGTTGGTATTTAGTTGGGTTTTGTTCTATAAGTTATAGGATTAAAAGGTAAGGATTTTTCAATGACCCGCATTAAAGTAGCAGTCGCTCTCTTTGTCATCAGCTTACTAAGTAGTATTGCTAGTTTTATTATTTTTGAACTATCAATTGTCGCGATGGCAGTAATCGGCTTAACGGTCATTGTTCCTTGGCTTATTTTAATTACCTTTATTTATTTAAAAGACGCGCAGCAACAAGATCACTTAAGTTATTTTGTTTCTAATATCACTTCTGATCAGGGTATCGACTTTACTTTTCGTTTTGATGAAAACGACAATAAATTACCTGAAGCCTGCCACATATTAAACGCGAGTTTAACTATGGTTGAGCATATGTTAGGAGAGATATATGCGTCATCTGCCCGCTTATTACCTATGGCTGATGCGTTACGTGACACCTATGCATCAATGACCCAAAAAGCAACAATTCAAGATGCGCATGGTGTTGATTTAGCAGAGACAATAAAGCGAACGATTGAAGTATCGAAAGAACTTGACCGTAGCCTTGAAGAAATATTTCACTCGGTCTCTGATGCAACAAAGTCTGTGCAACAAACTCGACTTGATGCCGACAAAAGCCAAGCTAGCCTTATGAAATTGGCCGACAATATCAACCAAACTAGTGAACAAATTATTTTACTTAAACAAGATAGTGATGCAATTGGCTCTGTAATTGATGTGATTAACAGTATAGCTGAACAAACAAATCTGCTAGCTCTCAATGCCGCAATTGAGGCTGCACGTGCTGGTGAGCAAGGGAGAGGGTTTGCCGTTGTGGCTGATGAAGTACGAAACTTAGCAGCACGCACCAGTAAATCAACCCAAGAAGTTCGTGAGATGGTAGCGAAAATTCAACACAGTACAGAAAAAGCCAACCAATTGATGCAAACAGCATTAAAAGAAACACAGCGTACTGTTGAACTATCAGAAGCATCAACCAAAGAAACGAATAAAATAGAACAGGCTATGTTAGCAATTAACGCGTTTTCTGAGAGCGTGCATGAACAGGTTGCCTTACAAAGCCAAATGTCAGATGAAGCACAAATGAGTATTGATGCTATGGTTGAGCTAAATTCTGACGCATTATCAAGTTCACAAATACAAGCTGTCTCAAGCAAAGATTTAGTGCGTCTAGCGCATGTTATTGATGATAAACTTTCAATGTTTAAGATCACACACCCAGAAACAAGTAGTGAACAACGTATCGATCGCTCTCGCTATGAAACAACTCAAAATAATGATTCAGAACAAGCTCAAGATGGTGATGTAGAGCTATTCTGATCAGCTAATGCACTGTTGAGTTGCTCAAGTAAACGATCAACTAAATTTGTTAAATCTGAGAGTTGGTTATTTTTTAAAGCTGACTCTAAGGCAAAGGCACTTTTCGCGATATGCTCCATGGCAAACATTTTAGCTGCTCCGCCAATACGATGTGCATCTTGCTGAAGATTAAATAAATCATATTCAGCCAAATGCAATTGAATAAGCGACGCTTCTTGGTTAAAACTTTGAATAAAGCTAGTTACTAAATCACTAATATCGTGACTTGCTTTTGTGCTTTCTGCGGTATTTTTACAATGCTTGGCAAGCTGCGTAAAAAAGACATTTTTGTCGATAGGTTTAGCAAGATACCCTGTAAAACCGGCCTGCAAGTACGCTTCTATTTCATGGCTTATCGCATTAGCAGTTAAGGCGTAAATTGGTTGGGTAAAGCCCGACTCTTTCAATAACTTAAGGGCACTTAACCCGTCTAAAACTGGCATCTGAATATCAAGAAGCACTACATCTGGAAACTCTATTAAACATTGCTCAACCGCTTTTGCACCGTTATCAACAGCAATTACATCTAACCCCATTGACTCTAAATAACGGCGAATTAAACGACGGTTATCGGCATGATCTTCTGCAATCAATACCTTTCCAGATAATCCTTTTAGTGATTGCGGTAAGTCACTTCCGTATTTGCTATTGGCATCAGTTTGACTGGGTTCATGTTCTTTACATGGCAAATAGAATGCAAACACGCTACCTTTATTGATTTCGCTCTCGACACTAATATAGCCGCCCATCATGATTGCGAGTTGTTGTGATAAGCTAAGCCCTAGCCCCGTACCACCAAACCGTCGACTAATGCTATTGTCTCCTTGACTGAAGCACTCAAAAATAAGTTTCAGCTGGCTAGCATCCATGCCAATCCCCGTATCACTTACCTGAAAGCAAATACCTTGTTGCGTCTGTGTGACCTGCAGCTCGACTTCACCTTGATGGGTAAATTTAATGGCATTCGCACATAAGTTGATCAAAATTTGTTTTACCCGCGTAAAGTCTAACCGGGTAATAAACTGTTCACCTAATTGGTTATGAAATGCAAATTTCAGCCCTTTCGCTTTTGCTTGACCACTTAGCATTGAATGAACATCATTTAATAAGCAAACTAAATCACCTTCTTTTAAACTCAACTCAAGTTTATTCGCCTCAATTTTACTAATATCAAGCACATCATTTATGAGGTCTTTTAAGTGTTCACTTTGTTTATGAATAACAGCAAGTTCATCATTGAGTTGCTCTGGTTTATAAAAACCATTCATTAGGGTATCTGTTTGTCCCAAAATAGCCGTTAATGGTGTGCGGATCTCATGGCTAATATTAGCTAAAAATTGACTTTTAATTTCATTTGCACTGCGCAGCTTTTCTGCGGTTTCTTCAAGCTCATTGGTGCGCTTTGCAACCATCAATGAAAGTTGCTCTTTCGCTCCTTTTTCGATCATACGTCGATAAATGGTGATGCCCGTCACGACCAGCATAATAAATAAAATAAACAGCATGATGGCAAGTTGTCTTTGCTTTGACATTTCAAGCTCTTGCACTCGCTGTTTTTGTTTTAAATCAATAATTTCCTGAGTCAACTGACTGGCATTAATTCGACTGTGAAGCTCACCTAGGGATCTTAGAAGTCGCTCATTGTTTGCGGCCTTTAAGGTTCGAACGAATTGATCAAAATGAGCTACCGCGCTGGTGAAATCTCCTTGGCCTGCTTTGATCAATGCATTCATTCCAATGCCATCCTGCACTCTCAGATCATCTTTATATTTTTTGGCCATCTCAATTGAGGTGGTCAGTGTTACTTCCGCTTGTGTTAGCTTACCTTGTAAGAGTTCAATTTTAGCTCTTGATAATAATCCCGCGAGCTCTAACGTTTTGTTATTTATTTGTTCTGCAAACTCGATGGCCTTATCAGCATGGCTTAGAGCCAGTTCTAAATCACCTGTTCGTAAGTAAACGTTAGCAATATTGACGTGACGAGAGGATAAGTAATAGGCATCATGTGTTTTTTGGTAATAACGTAATGCACGCTGATAATAATGTAATGATAATTGATATTGTCCAAGCTCAGAGTAAGCAACGCCCATATTACCATATGACTGAGCAACACCTTCTTCATCACCTAATTTCTCGAATATCTTTAGCGTTTCTCTATACATATCTAAAGCAATATCGTAACTCGATAAGCGAATATAAAGACCCGCTATGTTATGCAAAATATCAGCTTTATCTTGCGCGCTACCATACTTTTCGTAGATAGATTTAGCGCGCGTGTAATAATCAAGTGCTTTGCTCATATCCCACATATCAAAATAAGCGAGACCTATATTACTCAGTAAGTTAGCCTCTGAAATAGGCGCATTCATTTTTTCGGCAACGCGTAAAGCACGTGTATAGGATTCGACAGCTTGTTGGATAAGACCTTGATAATAATAGCTAACGCCTTGCATCTTGATTGCACGAAAATAACTGTCTGGTTGAGCTTCAAAAGAGGTCGACTTCTCAGCTAGTTGATAGTGTTTAAATGCTGCGGCAAATTCTTTATTTTCTAGAGCCGTATCTGCTAACTGCAATTGTATAGCCAGCTTTTCATCAGCGCTAATAGTGGTATCTGCAAGTAATTGTGTCGCTAATTGCTGCTTTTCATCTAATTTTTGTGATTGATTAAATTGCTCTAGTAATGAACCTGAAGCATAACTAAACGTAGTCATCAGCACACTACAGCATACTAATGCCGAATGTATTAACCTGAGACTCAATAATGTGCGCATATGTTTATATCCCTAAATATCAACATAGTCCGAGGAAAAAACTAAATCGTAGCTCGGCTAAATGCCTTCCTTGATGAAAATATAAACATAGTTTCAGTAAGGCAGCTGTGATAGCGTATATAGTTTTAGATTACATAAAGATTGGCCTGCTAACAATGCTTAACCCACTGATAGATGAGATTTTTTACCTCATTCTGAAACAGCCTATCTGGAAAGTCCATACGCTTGCGAGTGCACTTAATGATGCAGGTCATCTTAGTGTTTTAGATAAGGACCCACAAAAAGATCTTTTTAAACGTAACTTCTTAGTTATGAATGCCTTATATCAACTCCAAATACAGGTTAGCCCTGAGCAACAATTGCACATAGCGGCCTTACATATTGAATTGATAAATAACAAGTGTGAAAAGGTGCTAGAAAATACTGATCCTTTGCGGGAGTATTATTTAGATTGGCAAAACTACGACACAACAAGTGATGAAATTGATGCGCTATTAAATGAGTTTTGGCAGCGCTTTGCTACATTCAACAGGCATACTACTTCTGCAAATCTTACAAAAGAGCAGCTTTTACAAATACAAAAAGCATGGCAGTTGCCCGCTAACTTTTCACTAAAAGAATTACAAAAGCGCTGGCGACAACTGGCTTTAAAGCATCACCCAGACCGTCAAGGCTGTGCGATTCAGTTTAAAAAAATACAACGTGAGTATGAGCAGCTAAAAGCTAGCTGCTCGTAAACTTTAAACTTATCGACTTAAACGACGCGCACGAATCTTACGTTTTTTGATATTTCCTTCGGTCAATTTGCGCAGTGCTGGTTTGGCTGCTGTTCGCTCTACAGCGATAAAAGCCACGTTATCAAGTACATTAATTTTACCCACCTGATGACCTGCAATACCTTCTTTACCCGTTAAAGCACCTAAAATATCGCCAGCACGAATTTTTTGCTTCTTACCTGCATCGATCATGATGGTCGCCATCGTAGGCTTGTAGGCCGGCTTTTCAAGTAAGCTAAAAGGAGGTAGTGGCTCAGGGTTGAAGTCGCGTTCGTAATGATCACCGATTTGTGCCACTTTAAATTGCTCAGCCTCACCATAAATAGAACATGCAATGCCTTTTTTACCTGCTCGACCTGTTCGACCAACGCGGTGAACATGAGTTTGTGGATCATGTGCTAAGTGATAATTTACAACCATATCCATGTCGTTAATATCTAAGCCTCGTGCAGCAACATCCGTCGCCACCAAGATACACGCGCTTTTATTAGCAAAACGAATTAAAGTACGTTCACGTTCGCGTTGATCTAAATCACCGTGTAAAGCAACGGCACTAAAGCCTTCAGCGTATAGGTCATCACAAATTTGCTGTGTTTCAACCTTAGTATTACAAAAAACCACACAGCTTTCTGGCTGAAACTTCAAAAGCAACAGCTTCAGCGTATTAAAGCGCTGCTTGTTATTATCAAGCTTGTAAAAGTATTGTGTGATCGTGCTTTTTGTTTGCTCTTCTTCAACCTTAATCATTTCAGGGTTGCTTAAAACTCGCTCAGCAATCGCTGCTATTGATTTTGGATAAGTCGCACTAAACAACAAGGTTTGGCGTTGATTTGGAATACATTCAACAATGGCATCAAGAGTATCTTGAAAGCCCATATCAAGCATTTGGTCAGCTTCATCTAATACCAATGTTTCAACGTCATCTAAACGCAATGTGCCCTTACGAATATGATCATCAACACGACCTGGTGTGCCAACAATAATATGAGCGCCATGCTCTAGTGAACCAATCTGTGGACCAATAGATACACCACCGCATAAAGTTAAAACTTTAATATTATGAATGCCGCGAGCAAGCTTACGGACTTCTTCTGCAACTTGCTCTGCCAGTTCGCGGGTTGGACATAAAATAAGTGATTGAATGCGAAAACGTTTCACATTTAACTTAGCCAACACACCTAAGCTAAACGCGGCCGTTTTACCCGACCCTGTTTTTGCTTGAGCAATGATATCTTTGCCTTGCAAGATCACTGGTAAACTTTGCGCTTGTACCGGTGTCATTTGCGCATAACCTAAAGTCGATAAATTATCGGTTAACTCTTTCGGCAAAGCCAAAGATGAAAAAGCAGTAGCAGTCACAGTAATATTCCAAACTTGATAATTGAGGGACATCCTCGAAGATGCAGTGGATCATAGCAGAGAATGCATTGTTTCTCTAAACGAAAAGAGCTATCTACAAACTTAATTCATATTTAGTTACAGTTTGCGGCTTCCTAACTCAGCGTGTTTGTTCTAATTTATTGAAAGCAACCTTCAGGAAGAAACTATGCTTTTATTTAACACCGCCGCTGCTGATGTTTTTTACAAAAAGCAAAAAACGTGTCCTCATTGTCATAGCGAGCACTTCTCACTGAGTAATCACAGTAAAGTACTGCGCTTTAGTATTTTGCCAATTATTCCATTATCAATTAATTATCAGCACCAATGCGATGCTTGTGGCTACACATCAGCTGTATCTTGGTATTCTCTTCCCCCCCTAGAGCTGGCTTCTTTCATAAAATATTTTATTGGCTTGGTATTAATAGTTTATATTTTAACGAAAGCAATACTTGGGATACATGAGCAAGCAGATAATGAAATTCGCTACCTGAATGAACCAAAAAAATTCGACACCTATTTTGTTTATTCCGACAAATTTACTGGTGAACCAAAACGTATAAATAATCTGAAAGTAGCCCAACTCGTTGAATTTGATGACAAGAGCATGACTTTTCGAGTTGCTAACTACACTTACAAGTACAATAAAGACATCGAGATTGCGATGCGTACCAGCATGCTAGTGCAAGATGATTACTTTTCGAGTAAAACCATGACCTTTACTAAACAGCAAGTAAAGCAGTTTTATGAAGACAACAGCATATACAAAATAATGCGACCAGAGCTATATAGCTTGTATGGTGGTTTTGTTATGCACCCCCCGAAACCTAAGCCTTTGTATGCAGGCGTTAAGCTTGATAAACATAACCAACAAGGCATCACCTATTTTAAAGATGGCCAGTTTAAGGAAGCACTGGAAAGCTTTACACTCTCTGCCAAAGGAGGTTATTCATGGGGTCAATTAAACTTGGGTCAGATGTATCGAGATGGCCAAGGTACAGAAATCAATAACGAAAAAGCAGCTTACTGGCTTAACAAAGCCACCTTACAAGGGAATCCGAAAGCGAAGATTGAACTCGCAGAGCTATGCTTGAGTTACGATTGTAGTAAACTGGACACTCAATAATCAATTACCATAAACATCACTGAGAAGAAACCAAGCTAATAATATGACTCTCGCTATTTACTTTGACTTTGTTATGTTATAACATTTTTGTGTGGCGCAGTATTTATATTATTTTGTTGGTTTTATAAATGCGTGTTAGCAAAAGCAGAGTCACTCTCCCTACTCTGTTTTAAATTGCAACTGGGCTGTATTACTTAGTGAACGAATCGTCTTTTGAGTTTGTATAACTTGAAGGAAGACCTTGCACACTAGCACGCTTACGTTCCCGTGCTAAATCCTTGCCGGCGAGGTTTCTCGCCGGCATTTTTTATTTAAAGTTTTAAATGATCATTTAAGAACGCCAATACCTTTTTATAGTAAAGAGTACGGTGCTCTTCTTTATAAAAGCCATGACCTTCATCATCTAATAGTTCATAAATATAAGGATGATTCTCTTTCTTTAAAGCCGAAATTAACGACTCAGCTTGCTCTATAGGCGCCCTTTTATCTTCGCCACCATGAACAATTAATACCGGGGCTTTCAACTTTTCTACATTGTAGCTAGGTGAAAAACGCTTTAACTCTTCTTCATCCTCACCTAATACTACTTCTAAGAAACGTTGCCCGCTATCACGTTCTGATACATCCCCTTCATCAAACATGAGTGGTAAATCATATACACCTACAACCCCAATCGCACACTGGAACATATCAGGTTCCAAGATCGCACTTTGTAACGCGGAATATCCACCAAAGCTGGCACCCATAATGCAAATGTTACTTTTATCAACAGTACCATTCGAAATAAGATATTTTACCCCATCAATGATATCGTATTGAATTTCCCGCCCCCACTTGCGATGACCGGCACGTTCAAAATTTCGTCCAAAACCACCTGAACCACGAAAGTTAACCTTGAGTACAGCTATTCCTCTACTCGCAAGCAGCTGAGCTGTTGAATCATATCCCCACCAATCTCTAGGACCATGAGGACCACCATGCGGCATTACTACTAATGGTAAGTTTTTTTCTTCAGCATTATTCGGAATAGTTAAGTAACCGTAGATAGCTAGTCCATCACGTGCTGTAAAATTGATAGGCTTTGTAATCGCCATTTGACTAGGTTTAATCCAACTTCTCGATGAGAATAGAAAACCGAGATTATTCGTTTTTGCATCAAATAAATAATAACTGCCTGGGTTAGTATCGCTTGAAGCAAAAATGACGCTCTTATCACCATTTACGGTACTGCTAACTAATTGAACCTGCTGACCTTCAAGTACTTTCAAAAGAGCTTTTAGCTGCTGACTTTTCTTAGAGTTATTACCAACAAATGAATAGGTTGGATAGCCTAATTCATGCTCGACAGCAAAAAGCTCTTTTGAGACTTCATCCACCCATACTTGCTTGGGTGAAACACTCTTTTCTTTGTGAATTAGATCAAGTTGTTTAGTTTTAAGATTTAATCTATAAAGCCCTTTAGCTTCTCCATTAACAGAAGCCGTCACATAAGCAGATCCATCTGTGCTATCAAAAGCATGCAACCCAACATCACTATATGAAACGTCCTTTAAGTTGAGCTCTTCCCACTCACCACCTGATTTAGGACGGATATATATTTTTGGATTAATATAATCATCAGTCGAAGCAGATACTCTTACGTTACCTTCATGATCAGTCAGAAAACTAGCCATCCTTGAAGGTGAACGTGTGATCCTTTTTCTTGACCCTCGATAGACATCTACTTCATATACAATTGTGTGAGGTTCGTTGGCAGCTGTCCATGGAATGGTTAAAACTAACATTTTACGCTTATTTTCTACCAGTGGATCAAGCACATAAGATGTCCCTAATACAGGGGTTGCCTTTTTAATTCTCGTACCTGTTTGCCTTTCACCTTGATAACCAACCAAGTACTTCCATTGACTGCCATCTGCGTTTACACCAAGCAACTCACCATGGTATTCAGGATGATCTTTCCAACCTTTTAGGTACTCTTTGGCTAATACAATACGCTCTTCATTCACCCAGTAATAGTTGCCGACTTGAGCATTACCAGGAAAGTGGATGGCATGAAGCACTTTAAATGTATCTGTATCCAGTATCATTAAAGCATTCTTGCCTTCAGGTTGTGTGATTACTGCTAAATACTTACCGGTAGGAGAAATTTTAACACCTGTGAATTCACTTGCTTTACTAAAGTTTTGAATATCAAGTAATTCAGATTTGGCATTAGTAGTAAAGCTAAGTAGCAAACAAGAAATAACGATTATTAATCTGCTCATAAAATTCCTTTTATATCTTAATTGTTAATAAAGATACTAAAAAGTTAACAATGGGTACACCCTCAACGCGTAGCTACTTTGAAATTTTCTTGAAAAGACTAACGAATATGACAATCACAACCCCTGCAACAACTCCCAACAAACCATCAAAAATAACCGGCGAAACCAGCTCACCCGTTTTACCAAGTAAACCCGTTACAAACTCAGTACTACCCTGCTGGGCGTGATGTAAAAGAGGGATACCATGTACCAATATGCCACCGCCAACTAAGAACATAGCAACCGTTCCTGCAAAGGCTAAAAAGCGCATTAGTTTAGGTGCTGCAGCAACTAAAAACTTACCCACTAGCTCTTTAAATTTACCGCCACTTTGCTGCGCTTTTTGCAGTAAATACAAACCAGCATCATCAAGTTTGACAATGCCTGCAACCAACCCATACACGCCAATGGTCATAATAATTGCAATTACACTGAGCACTAAAGCTTGATTTACCAGCGTTGCACCAGCAACCGTGCCTAATGTTATAACGATAATTTCTGCAGAGAGGATAAAATCAGTACGGATAGCGCCTTTAACTTTTTGCTTTTCGTATTCTTGCAAGTCTTGCTGCTCAACCAGTTGCTCACCTTCGTGACTATCGTGACCAAACAGTTTTTCGATAATTTTCTCAGCTCCTTCGAAGCACAAAAACAGCCCACCAATCATTAATAAAGGAGTAATAAGCCAGGGCAACCAAACACTAATCAACAAAGCTGCTGGCACTAATATGGCCTTATTAATGAATGAGCCTTTTGCTACCGCCCAAACCACTGGTAATTCTCTATCAGCAGTTACCCCTGTCACTTGCTGGGCATTAAGAGCTAGATCATCACCTAACACCCCTGCTGTTTTTTTTGTTGCGACTTTACTCATAGTCGCAATATCGTCTAAAAGAGTTGTAATATCATCAAGTAAGGTTAATAAATTAGTGCCAGCCATGGTGGTTCCTTGCCCATTAAGTACACTGTCAACATAACTTATCCAGCCATTTTCACCAACGGTTAATTTTTCTTTGTTAGGCTTAGAGTTCATTCAAAAACAGGGGTGTTTCCATGAACAAACAACTTCTCTCAGGGCTCGCTTTAGTCACTTTGTGCGCGTGTGCTGAGCAAGCCACGGCAAACAACTATCTATGTGATAATGGCTTAACTGCGAGTATTGTTGATAATAATGAAGACGAAGCAACGCTTTCATTCGTCGATAATACTTACACTTTATATCGAGAAGTCAGTGGTTCAGGCGTAAAGTACAGCGATGACCATGTGTTGTTTTGGTCTAAAGGCGACGAAGCCATGCTTATTTTGAAAGGAAAAAAATATCATTGTCAGCTAAAGCAAAGCTAACCAAACTGTCGCGGCTAAATTCGCTTAATTAATGGTTTTGAGTATAATAGCGACAATTTATTTAGCGTTTAAGCGACCAGAATGAAATACAAAGATCTTCGCGAATTTATCGAGCTACTAGAACAAAAAGGTGAACTTAAACGGATCAAACAAGAAATCGATCCCTACCTTGAAATGACCGAAATTGCTGACCGTACATTGCGTGCAGAAGGCCCTGCTCTGCTATTCGAAAATCCTAAGGGTCACTCTATTCCTGTACTTGCTAACCTATTCGGTACGCCAAAGCGAGTGGCAATGGGAATGGGTCAAGATGATGTCAGTGAGCTGCGCGAAGTCGGTAAGCTATTAGCCTTTTTAAAAGAGCCTGAGCCACCTAAAGGCATTAAAGAGGCACTAGGCCAAATCCCGGTATTCAAACAAGTGTTGAATATGCCCGCTAAAGAAGTAAAAAAAGCACCATGTCAGCAAGTCATACTTGAAGGTGATGATGTCGACTTAACCAAGTTGCCTATCCAACATTGCTGGCCAGGTGATGCAGCACCTTTGATAACATGGGGCTTAACGGTTACTAGAGGACCTTATAAAAAACGCCAAAACTTAGGTATTTACCGTCAGCAGCTACTGGGTAAAAACAAAATTATTATGCGTTGGTTATCGCACCGTGGTGGCGCATTAGATTTTCGTGAATGGTGTAAAGAGCACCCAGGCGAACCCTATCCTGTATCGGTCGCATTAGGGGCAGACCCTGCAACAATCCTAGGCGCTGTAACGCCAGTACCTGACACCCTAAGCGAATACGCGTTTGCGGGCTTACTACGCGGTAGTAAAACAGAAGTTGTTAAGTCGATTTCAAATGACCTACAAGTGCCTGCTACCGCTGAGTTCGTACTTGAAGGCCATATTATGCCGGGTGAAACAGCCCCTGAAGGCCCATATGGCGATCACACAGGTTACTACAATGAAGTAGACGAGTTTCCGGTCATGACGGTGACTCACATCACGCATCGTGAAAACCCGATTTATCACAGTACCTACACAGGCCGTCCACCAGATGAGCCGGCGGTACTCGGGGTTGCCTTAAACGAAGTGTTCGTGCCAATTCTACAAAAACAATTTCCTGAAATTGTAGATTTTTATCTACCACCTGAAGGGTGTTCATACCGAATGGCGGTGGTCACGATGAAAAAACAATACCCGGGTCATGCCAAGCGTGTGATGATGGGGGTATGGTCTTTCTTACGTCAATTTATGTATACCAAGTTCGTGATTGTTTGCGATGACGATGTAAACGCACGCGACTGGAACGACGTAATTTGGGCAATCACTACGCGTATGGATCCTGCGCGCGATACAACGTTAATTGAAAACACACCGATTGATTATTTAGACTTTGCATCGCCAGTTTCTGGTCTTGGCTCAAAAATGGGCATGGATGCAACCAATAAATGGCCTGGTGAAACAGATCGTGAATGGGGTGAGCCCATTGTTATGGATCCAAAAATCAAAGAACGTGTTGATGAATTATGGGACAGCTTAGATATTCTCTAGGCTGTGTCTATGTTAAACTGCTCAAAATTTAACGGTTATGAGTGCGATTCATAACCGAATTTGCTTCTGTGCTTATAAAGGTAAACTATGCAAACATTACTCGCTGACGTTGTTGCGATCAGCCCGCTTACAGACCACGTACATAAGGTCATTTTGAAACCACAGCAACCTGTGTCATTCGAGGCAGGCCAATATATGCAACTTGTATTAGGCGAAAAAGATAAGCGTGCCTTTTCTATTGCTAGCCGTCCGTCGCAAACTGAGCAAATTGAACTACACATTGGTGCCTCAGGTGCTGATTCATACGCGATGCAAGCGCTTGATCATTTGCGTCAAGCACATGCTCAGCAACAACAAGTTAATGTTGAAGTGGGTCTAGGCATTTCGCAACTTCGTGTAGAGGGTGAGCGTCCTATTATTCTACTTGCTGGCGGCACCGGTTTTTCTTATGCCAAATCAATGGCTGATCACCTTGCAGAAATAGGCTGTGAGCGCCCGGTATTATTCTACTGGGGTGTACGTGAGCAAGCTGCGCTATATGCGCATGACGAAATGCAAGCATGGGCAAACAGTAACCCTCATTTCCAATACATTCCTGTAGTTGAAAATGCGTCGCAAAGCTGGACAGGCAAAACTGGTTACGTTCACAAAGCCGTTATGGCAGATATCGTGTCGCTAGAACCATACGATATTTACATGGCAGGTCGCTTCGACATGATTGGCGTTGTTCGCGATGATTTTATTAATCATGGTGCGGTACGTGAGAACATGTACGCCGATGCATTTGCATTCATTAAATAACTAACTCATACCGGTTATTTTTAAGGCATCCAATTGGATGCCTTTTTTATTTGTTTTACCTATCGCCTTAATCCGTCTAAACGATTTCACAAACTGCATTTCCTTGACCATACTCTGATTAGAATAACGATGGGGAGAGACCCAAATGCTAAATACAAAAGTACAAGACTTTATGCAACGTAAGTTGCCACACATTACGCCTGAAACTGAAATGACCACCGCGATTAGCGAGCTGCAAAAGTTTAAATTACTAGGCGCACCTGTATTCGATGACAACAAAAGCCTAGTTGGCTTTATTTCTGAACAAGAGCTGCTGCAACCGCTCATGCAAAACAGTTATTTCTGTGATGGTGTAGTGAAGGTAAAACAGCTAATGCGCACCGATGTTGTCACGGTAAGTAGCGATCAAAATATCATTGAGCTGGCAGATAGCATGCAAACTGGAAAGCCAAAAAACTACCCGGTTATCGAGGATGGTAAGGTTGTTGGCATGATCAGCCGGGGAGACGTGCTCAAAGCATTGTATGAAAACTATGTCTCATGCCAAGAGCACCAAGTGTAAGTTAGCTGCTTAACGATTAGCAGCTAACTGTTTTAAAGCAGCTTTATCAGCATCGCTTAAATAAGCAATTTCAAGCGCATTAGCTTGCGCTTTTTCCATATCGGCTTGGCTTAAGCCTGCCGCAGGTGCTGCTACTTGATACTCATACGCTATTTCAATACCTTCAACTGCTGGATCATCAGTATTAATTGATGCCAAAATACCATGGTCTAAGAAGGTTTTTAACGGGTGTTTTGCAAGCTCAGCAACAGTGCTGGTTTGAATGTTACTGGTTAAGCAAGACTCAATACCAATGCGCTTATCACGTAAGTGATCCATAAGCGCTGCATCTTCAATCGCTTTTACACCATGGCCAATACGCGTTGCACCAAGCTCGTTAATTGCTTGCCAGATACTTTCGCTACCACGCGCTTCACCAGCGTGAATAGTAGCAGCTAAGTATGCATCGTGAACTTGCTTAAAGTGATCAACAAATAACTCACCCGGAAAACCAATTTCATCACCAGCTAAATCAACAGCAACTAAATCATTTTTAAAAGCAAGTAATGCATCAAGCTCTTGCTGACAAATTTTAGTGCCATAAGTACGCGACATAATGCCGATTAAGTTGGCTTTAATTGGTGCGTTTTGACACGCACTCCTAACACCATCAACCACCGCTTCTACGACACCTTGCGGGTGCAGTCCTTGGCTTTGTGCCATATAATATGGACTAAAGCGAAGCTCTACGTAATCTAGGCTTTGTGCAATAGCATCTTCAACGTTCTCGATGGCAATACGACGACAGGCATCGTAATCACCGAGTACTTTTACACCCCAATCTAATTTCTGTAAAAAGGCGACAAGATTTGGTTCAGGGTCAATAACCTGAACATGAGGGATCAGCGCCTCTACTGTATCTGCAGGTAATTCAAGATTAAACTGACGACCAAGTTCTAAGATCGTTTGTGGGCGAACATTACCGTCAAGATGACGATGAATATCAAGCAAAGGAAGTGTCTTGTTGATCATAATTAGTACTCAGTTCAGAAAATTTTCGCGGATCATACGTACCCACAACGATAATTCAAGTGTAGATGAATATATTTACTTTTAAGAGGTCAATTGTCTGCTTTATAAAGCACTTTTGCCGTGCAGATGCTGCCACAATGTTTTAAACAATTTATCAGCGTCAATTGGCTTAGTTAGGTAACCATTCATGCCACTGGCGAGGCCTTTCTTAAGGTCATCATCATGGGCATTTGCCGATAAGCCAATAATCGGTAACTCGGAGATCAGCAGCTCATTGCGAATAACCTTAGTCGCTTGCAGACCATCCATGTTAGGCATTTGAATATCCATTAGTACAAGGTCGTAGCTTTTTTCACTAATCATCTTAATAGCTTCGTGGCCATCTTTTGCTATATCAGGCTGACAGCCTTTGGTTTTTAAAATAGAGCTAGCGACATGCTGATTTAGCGGGTTATCTTCAACTAAAAGTATTGCGTAATCTGCGAATGATAATGAGCTGACATCAATATCAGCAACCTCATCATCACTTTGGATAACCTCTGATAAAGGTGACTCAAAAGGGATTGAAATAGTAAACGTTGAACCTTGCCCTTCAACGCTTTGCAAACTGATACTGCCACCCATCATCGAAACCAATTTTTGGCAAATACTTAACCCTAAACCTGTGCCACCAAAACGGCGTGAGGTTGAACTATCTGCTTGCGAGAATGGCTGAAATAATCGCTGTTGCGCTTCTTTGCTAATACCAATACCGGTATCAATAACACTAAAGTAAGTAAACTCACGCTGTTGCCAAATACGTAGAGTGATATGCCCCTGTGGTGTGAATTTAACAGCATTATTTAATAAATTTAACAGCACTTGTTTTAACCGAATAGGATCGGTGTAAATCTCTAACTGCGAAGAGCTGTCGTAATCAACGTCAAACTCTAAAGAGCGAGTGTTCAATTCAAATTGCAGCAAGTTACAGACTTCACTAACAAGCGCATTAACATCGATTGGCTCTTGATGCATTTCCAAGCGCCCAGCTTCTATTTTAGAAAAATCTAAAACATCATTAATAACTCTTAATAGTACATTCAATGCACCATCGGCTTGATCAATATAACTACGTGCTTGCGGCCAATCTTGCTCTTGCATAGCCAAGTAGTGCAACCCCTTAATACCATTAATAGGAGTGCGTATTTCATGGCTCATATTCGCCAAAAATTCACTCTTAATTTGACTGGCTTTATCCGCTTTTTGTTTTTCTTCACGAAGGCTTTGGGTTTGTTTTGCTACTTGCTGACGAATTTGAATATTAGTACCGGTTACTGAAATCAAAAAGGTGATCAATAACCAAACAAACAGCATACCGACTATTTGTGCAAGCCAATAAGGCAACCAAGACGATTGCGCGACTGACTCCCATAATTTCACCTGCCAGACACGCTCACCAATAATAAAATTAAAGCTCGCAATGGCCGTTGTTCCAACACGTTGAGGGTTATAAATTTCGACAGGGTTACTGCCGTCGGTAACGTCATAGAAGCTGGCATCAATCTCTGTGTTCTGATTAAAGTTTAGTGTTTGCGCCAGCAACTCTAAATTAACCACAGCAACAACATAACCTCTAAACCCGACTTGATGATTTATGTCTGAATAAACAGGGTTAAAGAACAAGACTCCTTTATCGTTACCATCACCTTGCATCAAGGTAATAGGCTCACTCACTGTGACATTTTTTATTAAACGAGCGTCTGTCAGTGCCTGCCTGCGCAGTTCATGGGAGGCTAAATCAAAACCTTGTGCGGCCTCGTTGCCTTGCAATGGGTGGATATATTGCACCGGAAAATAAATAGCACGCTGACTTACCGCTTGCCATTGTCCCGCGGAATTTTTCTCTTTGATATAGTAATTAGGCCCAAGCTCTTCGCGCAGCAAATTTTGGTAATTATCCAATTGTGAATTAATCACTTTTGGTGCCCACTCAAACGCTATTATCTCTTTACTGTATTGCAGCTGTCTTGAGGTAAAGCGCTTAAACTCTGCAAAATCAACTATGTCACTACTTGCAAAAAAGGTTGCCAATAACGACAGATGAGACTTAATTTCATCAATTTTGTGTTCAAGATTGGTTTTTATTGCACTTACTTTTGCTTCTTTGCGCTGTAAATCTTTCTCCTTTTTAACACTTGCTGCGCCATAAAAGCTGACACAAATAATCATATAAATTAATAGTGAAGGAACAATAATTTGTAGTCGCTGCCGTGCATGATTATAACTAAATGCCGCTAAAACTAACGGAGTAAAAATGAGTACTCCGATACTGTCACCAATCCACCAAGCAATAAAATTATTAAGTGCCGCGTAGCTAGGAATCACATTATTGATGACCAACAGCGCAGTACCTGTCGATGCTGCGATAAGACTGCAAAGTGGGCCGCCAATGATTAACCCTTGCACACTTTGTTTTAGCGAAGATAGTTCAAGAGGACGTTTTACAACATGAATAATAATGTAATAAGCCAACCAGGCTTGGAAAGTAGATGCTGCTGTTACCCCAATGGCTTGTAACATAACTTGCCAATGTAAAATATCAGTAACTTTATCGAGATGGATAAGGTTGACTAAGAAAGCCCCCAACAACACCCCCGGCAAGGCACGGTTTCGACTAAGTAAGATACTGGCCAGAGCTATACCAGAAGGGGGCCATGCTGCAACAGCATAGCCGTCGATAGCCAAAAGAGAATTACTTAAATACCCTGTTAGAAAATAAGCGAAAGCGATACTTAGTGTCAGCGCAAATAAGTTTTTCAAGCCATCGCTCCTGTGCAGGCTAAGCCAAAATTACTGATACAGTACCAGGGCCTTATCTGGTTGAGCACTTTTACTATAGCTTAGCACTGCTTGCTGCAAATACTCGTCGCGATTATCTGCATTAAGCGCTTTATCAAATACTCGTGCAGCTAAGTCGTACTGGCCATGAGCATTTGCTAAACATGCTAAGGCTAAAAGCAGGTCTGTATTTTCGGTGTCTTTTTTTAATATATCTTGCAAGCTTGTTTGCAGTTTGAGTGCATCACCCGCCGTGCTAGCTCGTAAAATACGTGCTAAATCTTTATGCTGAAGTGGTTTTTTTAGCATTTTGATTAAGCTTAGCTCAATTTTATTAAGATCACCCACGCGCGCCATAGCTGAAAAATAGCTCACTTCAGCTAACGGCTTTAAGTTCTTGGCTAATTGCTCATAACGTGTTGTTAGCTCACTGCTAGGTTGCGCAGAAAAATAATGGTCAAATAGCTGACGCCATTCGTTATCTGAAAGTGCTGTTTTACGTAATAAGCGAGGCATAAATTCATTAAGCGCCGACCACTTTTTCTCTTGCATCAGGACGTGAGCATACATTTTAAGTTCTAAACTAGAGGCTTTTTTACGCTCTGCCAAGGCTTTAAGGTCAGCAAAAATAGTACTCGTCTCACCACTTGCAACCCATAAGTTAGCTACTTTTAGCTGCTTGTCTTGACTGATTTTATCAAGGTAACTAATTGCTTGTTCACGGTTGTTATTTGCCAATGCTGCTTTGGCAAGTAAAGCATAACGCACATCATTCCATTGCTCTGCCACACTATTATTTTCAAGTGCTAACTCAAGTTCAGTGTAATCGTTATTGATTAAACTCCATATACCTTGTTCAATCGCAGCATGTTTGCGCTCTTCACTTCGAGCAAAAAAACGATGTCGCGTATGACTATACAAAGACCACAAATAACGCACCAATTTATAAAGCAAGAATATCGCAGCAAAAGCCAACAAAACTAACGCAGTGACGCCCCAAATAGTGCCTTCAACCGTGGTATTGTTAAAAGCAATAAGCACATAGCCTTTTTGATCAATAAAAAAAGGGGCTATTCCTAAGCAAGCAGCAATAGCGATGATTATCAATAAGAAGCGGATCATTGTGCCCACTCCTTCACCTGCTCAGTACTTTGCAGTGACACTTTAGGGCTGAAATCGAGTTGCTCTTTTGAAAGTGAAGTTAAGCTAGTTAATACCGCTTTAGTGACTGCATCATCTTGTTTAAAGTAATCTTTCACTAAATCATGCGCTGCATCAACTGCACTAAAGTACACACTGCTTTGTTTTGTTAATACGGCGTCTTGCGCTTGTGCGATATATAAACTTAGGCGTTGTTTTACTAAATGACGCTCTTGTTCACTTAAAAATGGCGCAACAACCATGTCTTCACGAGTACGAACTGTGACAAAGAAGTCTTTAAATTGCTGCCAAGATTTTGCAAGGTTTTGACGCCACTCACTGACGTTTTCACTAAGCTGATTTGGATCTTCTTGTTTTACTTCTTCAGGTAGAGAAATAGCATTAAATGCCAACTCAGTCACTTGCTGATTGATTCCGTGCAGCTTTAAATAAATGGCTTCTACAGCAACTGGCTCAATGGCATTTAATGTTTGCAAATCTTGATGAATTGCTTGGCGAATAGCCCCTGTTCCAGGATGCTCAGCAAGCAAGCTATCTAAACGAGATAATACAGCAGCAGCACCTTGGTAGTCGTGCTCAGCCCAGAGTTTAAACTCAGCCATACGCTGCAAGCTTGTGACTTCTTGCGGATTAAGTGTAAAAGTTTGCTGCTCGGCACGCTTTAAAGCCGCTTGCAGCTGCTGCTGCGTTTGTTCAGCACTTTCATTCAGCGCATCAGTAACTTTTTGTTCAGTATTAAATAGCGATTGCTGCAATGTTTGCTGGGCACTTTTCACCGCATCAAGCTGTTGCTGTAAACGTTGGTTTTCTGTTGTCAGCTCATTAATAGCAAGAGTAGATTGTTGATCGCCATTAAATTTATGATAAAACTCATATCCCACAGCCGAGGCAACAAGGAGTGAAATGAGTAAAGCCAAGCTCCCTGTTTTACTTATCTCTCTTTTGTGCTGAACTGCTGCTGGTTTAGCTGCAGGTGCTTTTTTGGCAGGCTCAGCGCTGGCTGGCTTTGTGGTTTGTTTTAAATCTGCTTCACTCATTTTGCTACCTTGCTTATCAATACAGGCGAACATAGCACTATCGCTTGCCCCTGCAGCAATGTGTATCTGCGTTCTTGCTACATTTTGTTGTTTTAAATAATCAGCGATACGTTCGCTGGCAACATAAAATTGTCGCGCTTTTAACCATGCTAACTGCGATTCATTGAGACCATTAAAAATGGCGTCAACAGCTGCATTACTGGTAATGACTATACCTTCTACATCAATTGTTTGCCAGTGGTCCATCCACTTACCTGGTTCACTCTCGATTGCAGTTCGTTTGTATACCACGAGCTGATTTAAAAGTGCCCCACGTTGTTTTAAGGTTTTCGCTATCGTTGTGCGCCCACCTTCACCTTTAACCAAAACAATATTATCCAACTCTACATCTTGTAGAGTTTTTAACTCGAGCAAGCCCTCTGAGTCATGGTTTTTCGGCACTGCAGCTCGACGCCCAAAGGCTTCATACACTGCATCTGCCGTTTGCTGTCCAACGGCATAAAGTTGTGCTGCTTTATTAATTGTGGGTGTGAGCTTTAACAATGCATGAACAGCATCCTGCGAGATAAAAATGATCTTATCAGCATTCTCAAGTGGTGAGAGCTCACTACTACTTGGGGTAAGATAATCAAGGGTAAGCACTGGACACTGGGTTGCTCGATAACCCGCCTGCTGAAGCGCAAGCGCAAGTTCAGTGCCTTTCCCTTCTGGACGAGTTATCAATATATGCATGTTAAGCGTCTCTATATACTTCTGCTAAAATTTTATCTGCACCTTGCGCAAGTAGCTTTTCAGCAAGTGTAATACCTAGCTGCTCAGCGTCACTAACAGGGCCAGAAACTTCATCACGTAGCATTTGACTTCCATCAATTGCGCCAACTAAACCACGTAAATGCACTTGTTCACCATCAACCAACGCAAAAGCACCAATAGGTACTTGGCAGCCGCCTTCTAAACGGCGGTTCATGGCACGCTCGGCATTAACACGAATACGTGTTTCTGTATGCTCAAGTGGTGCTAGCAGTGCTTTTGTTACTTCATCATCTACACGACATTCAATGCCGACGGCACCTTGACCATTGGCAGGCAATGAAACCTCTGGTTCAATGAATGCCGTAATACGCTCTGGCATTTCTAAACGAATTAAACCTGCTGCAGCAAGAATAATTGCATCATATTGACCATCATCAAGCTTAGCTAAACGAGTGTTAACGTTACCGCGTAAATCACGAATATCTAAATCAGGACGCGCTTCACGAATTTGACATTGGCGACGTAAGCTCGATGTACCAACAATAGCACCTTGCGGTAACTCGTCTAAGCTTTTGTAGTTATTTGATACGAATGCATCACGAGGGTCTTCACGCTCACAGATAGTATGAAGCGCTAAGCCTTCAGGAAACTCAACCGGCACATCTTTCATCGAGTGCACAGCAATATCTGCTCGACCATCTAGCATGGCTTGTTCTAATTCTTTTACAAATAAGCCTTTACCACCAATTTTAGCCAGCGGTGTATCTAAGATAATATCCCCTTGCGTCGACATAGGAACAAGTTCAACCGTCACATCGTCATGAAAGTGCTCTAGCTGTGCTTTTACAAATTCGGCCTGCCATAGAGCAAGCGCACTTTTACGTGTAGCGATACGAACGCGTTTTGTTGTCTGAGTCATGAAAATTCCAATTGTTTATCTGGCCGAAATTAATCAGCTAAAAGTCTAAATTCTTTTTGCGCAAGCAAAGTACCTTGCGCGTCCACCACTTCTACCCGCCATTCGCCGAGTTGCTCTGGCATGATGTTTTTGGTTGAGTAGGTTCGAAAACGCGGGCTAGTTATTGCTAATTCAATAGATGCAAGCTGAGTGCCTTGGTAATACCATTGATGACGAACAGTTTGTCCCTGCATATTTTTAAGCTCACTAAAAAAGCTTAAGCTTTGCGTTATTTCCGACAATTTTACATCGTTTTTTAGAACGTTGACTGGTTCTCGATCAACAACATCGGTTGTTAATACCGCTCTACTAACTTTATCTGTGTCTATTTTAGCGCCAATCGCTAAGCTAGCAATATGAGCAGACTGAGAAAATTGCTGTTGAACATCAGAATTTTTAGCGATGACGATAGGTTCGTCGCGGTTTTCTTCTTCAAGGACCGGCGAAGCTTCATCAATAGCCTCTGCTTGCGCTGTCGTTTCTGTTTCTAAGTCAGAGGTTATTGGCTGCTCATCAGCAGGCGCTTCTACATCCTGCTTTTGCTCAACGACTTGAATAGCAGGTTCTTGCAGTTGAGGTGAAGCTGGTTCAAGTTCGCTTGGCGATACAGTGTCAGCTGCTGTAGGTTGTTGCATAACAGTACCCGTTGGTTCAGCACTTTGCTCATCGGTTTCAGCCTGTTCGGCATTAACAGCACCAACAAAACTATAGATAACAGCTGCTAGTGCGACAAAAATCACACTGCTAACCATAAATATGCGTCGCCAGTGCCACTGATAAGTGACCGTTTCTAGGCGGCGGCTTTCTGATTTTTCAGCATTCATGTTAGCTGTTATTACAATTTTTTTTGTCATGTTTGGCCCCTTCACAACCAAAAATTAACTCAGGCGAGCAATTAACCACTCACGGATAGCCATAAGTTCTTCACCACAAACTTGATGCGCCATCGGATAGTCTTGCCAGCTTACTTCCATGTTATTAGCGCTAAGTACAGTAAATGCTTGCCTGCCAGCACTATGCGGTACCACATCGTCAAATCGACCATGTGCCATAAATATATTTAACCCTTGTTGCTTGGTTTCATCGGCTAATTTAGCTGGTACACACATGTAAGTTGATAGTGCCATTACACCCGCTAATTTATAATCGAGTCGCGGCGCTAAGTGTAGCGATACCACCCCTCCTTGCGAAAAACCTGCAAGAATAATTTTGTTTGCAGCAATCCCTTTTGCAATTTCTTGGTCAATAAGCTCAGCCACTTTTGCAGCCGAGTCACGCACACCTTGTTCATCAGCACGTTTATCTAAATCCATCGATTTAATATCGTACCAAGAGCGCATTGCCATACCACCATTAATGGTGACCGGTTGCACAGGTGCATGCGGAAATACGAAACGCACCCCAAGCTCAGCTGGAAGTGCTAGCTGTGGTGCAACTGGCGCAAAACCATCACCAGAATCACCTAACCCATGTAACCAAATAACAGTTGCTTTGTGGTCACTCTGTGCTGGGTATTCGACAAACTCTAAACTCATAGTTCTGAGCGCCACTCAATAGGTTGGCCCGCTTGACGTGTTGCTGCATCACACATAAATTGCCAAAACTCAGCACCCGAGCGGTTATCAATCCACTTATCATCGCGTAGTTCAAAATGGTGACCATTAAATTTCGTCGCAACCCACACTTGATGAAGTGGTGCTTGCTTGTTGATCACTATTTTACTGCGATCTGGGAAGATGATTTCTAAAATACCTGACGCTGATTCATAATCTAAGTCGGCATCACATTCATCGATTTGCTCTTCAATAGTTAGCATTAATGCATCGGCTAGTGTGTGGTATTCATGATCAGTCATTTTAATGTCCTTTAACTGGCTTTAAGCCTAGATCTGGGGGCAGATTGTGTACAACAAGTGTAACAGGAATAAATTCATCCGCGAATAGCTGCATTTTTTAAATATTCTGTTACTCTGCGATTATAAAGCCAGCAATCGTATTAATCTAATGAAAGAGACTCATAGCCAAAAATTAAAAACAATCTTACCACTTAGCGCCATACTTCTAACCCTAGCAGGATGTGGACAAAGTGGTGCTCTTTATCTACCAGATGATACTGCACAGCCTAAAGAATCTCAGCCACAGGCTGATCCATCCGAACAACCAGAGCAAAAACAGGACCAATAGATGGACTTTTTTAACTACAATAATAATCAGCTGTTCGCTGAAGACATCGCTGTCAAAGAGCTGGCAGAACAATACGGTACACCGTGTTATATCTATTCGCGTAAAACATTTGAGCGCCATTACCGTGCCTTTGCTGATGCAGCAAAGTCACATAAAAGCTTGGTATGTTATGCCGTAAAAGCCAACTCAAATATTGCCGTGCTCAATATTTTAGCCCGTCTTGGCTCTGGCTTTGACATCGTGTCGAAAGGTGAGCTTGCACGCGTTATCGAAGCAGGTGGAGATGCCAGTAAAGTGGTATTTTCTGGCGTTGCAAAAACCGCTGATGAAATAACGTATGCACTTAAATTGGGGATCAAGTGTTTTAACGTTGAATCTGTCGCAGAGCTTGAGCGTATTTCAGAGGTGGCGACGTCACTAAACCTTGTGGCACCTATTTCGATTCGTGTTAACCCTGATATTGATGCTAAAACGCATCCTTATATCTCAACAGGTCTAAAAGAGAATAAATTTGGTATTGATATTCAAACTGCAGTGACAGTTTACCAACATGCGGCATCATTACCGGGTTTAAAAATTACCGGTGTCGATTGCCACATTGGTTCACAGCTAACAGAAATTAAACCTTTTTTAGCTGCACTTGAAAAAGTACTAACTCTTATCGAAGAATTAAAAGCCGTTGGCATAACACTTTCACACCTTGATATTGGTGGCGGATTGGGTGTGCCTTATAACGGCGAAACGCCACCTCACCCAAGTGAATATGTAGACAAAATCACCGCACGCTTAGCTGATTATCAAGACTTGGAACTAATTTTTGAGCCTGGCCGTGCAATTGCTGCCAACGCCGGCATATTAGTCACCAAAGTTGAGTTTATAAAGCAAAACCAAGACAAGTATTTTGCTATTGTTGATGCGGGTATGAACGATATGCTTCGCCCATCTCTTTATCAGGCTTGGCAAAATATTGTGCCGGTTGAACCTCGTGAAGATGATACGCCAACTCACAACTACGACATTGTAGGCCCAGTTTGTGAAACCGGAGACTTCTTAGGTAAAGATCGTCAACTAGCACTTCAAGCAGGCGACTTATTGGCACAGCGCAGTGCAGGCGCATATGGTTTTACCATGAGCTCAAACTATAACTCGCGCCCTCGTGTTGCGGAAATTATGGTGGATGGCCAACAAAGTCATTTAATTCGTCAACGTGAAACCTTAGAAAGCCTATGGCAAGGCGAGAAAATTTTACCATAAACGTTTTTATAACCGGGCAGCTCTGTGGCATGATTAGCTCAGAGCAATCCTGAATTAGAGCGTTATGTTAGTTAATTTCTCAAAAATGCACGGCCTAGGTAATGACTTTGTCGTTATTGATAACATCACTCAAAATGTTTTCTTATCTCGTGACCAAATAAAGAAACTGGCAGATCGCCATTTCGGCATAGGCTTTGACCAACTACTCATGGTTGAAGCCCCTTATTCTCCCGATTTAGATTTTCATTACCGAATTTTCAATGCTGACGGTAACGAAGTAGAACAATGTGGCAACGGTGCTCGTTGTTTTGCCCGTTTTGTGCGCATGAAAGGTCTCACTAACAAGCATAAAATTTCGGTTTCAACTAAATCAGGTAACTTGACTTTATACATTGAAAAAGATGGCCAAGTTACGGTCAACATGGGCCACCCAAACTTTGAACCAAACAAAATACCATTAAAAGCCAGTAAACGTGAGTTGACCTATATCATCCGCACAGAAGAGCACACGGTTTTCAGTGGTGCAGTTTCTATGGGTAATCCACACTGCGTATTAGAAGTCGATGATATTCATACTGCCGAAGTGAACACTTTAGGGCCACTGCTTGAAAATCACGAGCGTTTTCCACAACGAGCCAATGTTGGTTTTATGCAGGTAATTTCTCAAGATCATATTAAACTTAGAGTCTGGGAGCGAGGTGTAAGCGAAACCTTAGCATGTGGAACAGGTGCCTGTGCAGCTGTCGTTATTGGTCAAGTACAAAATAAGCTTGCCAACACAGTGCAAGTAGATTTACCCGGTGGAAGCTTGCAAGTTCGCTGGCAAGGTGAAGGACATCCAGTAAGAATGACTGGCCCTGCTGAACATGTTTTTGATGGACAAGTGGCATTATGAGCAAACTAACAGAACAACAAATTGCACAATACCTAACTGAAAACCCTGATTTTTTCATTAAACAGCCAGAGTTACTCGCTGACATTGAACTGCATCAACAAGCTGCTGGAGCAACCTCACTGGTTCATATTCAACAGCGCCAGCTCCGTGAGCATAATACATTTTTGAAAAATAAGATTGATCAACTTCTTGAGCAAGCAAAAGAAAACGAATTAATCTACCGCCTGTTCAGCGAATGTCATCGCCAACTATGGACTAATTACGACTTTAAAACGCTCGCCATCAATCTGCGTAACATTATTTGTACCAACCCACTAATTAATGAGTGTCACTTAGTGAAATATGAAAAGAAGTTTGATGATTTAATAACTCATCGACTACAAAACGATGGCATTTATTTAGGTCGTATCAACCAACAAGAATGCGATTTACTATTTTCTGGTTCAATACAATCAACTGCCCTTTACCTGATCGGAAACACCGCGCATCCTGTTGCCATATTGGCGTTTGGTAGTCATGATGTAAACCACTTTGAGCCCGCTAAAGATAGCTTTTTCGTACTTGAGTTTGTTCGCTCATTGCAACTGCGGTTATTGGAACTTGCATGAGCGATGTGACGACGCCAAATATTGATGAATTAAGTGATGCTTGGCGCACACCTATCCAACTTTTTGCAGATTATTTACGCTACGAAAAGCAATACTCAGCACACACAGTCAACCAATACACAAGTCAATTAGGCTTTGCAGCATTATACTTTAGTAAACTCTGTGAAAACTGGTTTGCTGTTCAAGGTGAGCATATTCGCCGTTACAGTATGCAACTACGAGGCAAACAACTGAGTGGCCGCACAATTAGCTTAAAGCTTAGTTGCATTCGTAGCCTCTACAAGTTTCTTAAAACTAAAAAGATTGAAAATCACGTTCACTACCATAACCCAGCTGAGGCTATAAAAGGGCCAAAGTTTTCCAAGCCATTGCCTAAAAATTTAGACGTTGATCAAATGGCAAAGCTATTAGAACTAGAAGGTGAAGAACCACTAACAATACGTGACAAAGCAATGATGGAATTAATGTATTCATCAGGCTTAAGGATTAGCGAGTTAGTTGGCGCTAACATACAAGATATAAATACCACTGAAGGTGAAATTTTAGTGCGCGGTAAAGGCAATAAAGAGCGTTTATTGCCTGTAGGTAGCAAAGCATTAAGCGCTTTAAAGTCTTGGTTAAAAATTCGTCCACAATTTGCACACCCAGATGAAACGGCTATTTTTTTGAGCAGCCAAAAAAAACGCATTTCAGTTCGTCAAGTTCGCCTACGTATGCAAGAGTGGGGAATAAAACAAGGGATCAGCTCGCAAGTTCATCCTCATAAACTTCGCCACTCATTTGCTTCGCATATTTTAGAATCGTCTGGTGATCTACGTGCCGTTCAGGAACTATTAGGGCACAGCAGTTTATCGGCAACACAAGTGTATACACACCTTGATTTTCAGCATCTAGCCAAAGTTTATGATAACACTCATCCACGCGCTAAAAAGCGCTCAACTCCAGAGTAATACTTAGTAATTATGATCCGTTTTAACCGTGCTTTATCACCTGTTACTGTTTTAAGTTTTGATTTAGATGACACACTTTATAACAACCATCCGATTATAAAATCAGCTTTACAAGCGCAAGCTGATTATTTAGCAAAGCTGCCAGAATGGCCAACCAATGACACGCAGTATTGGCTTTATTGTCGCGACAAAGCCTTAGCGCTAGATCCAAGCCTCATTGACGATGTGACTCGCTGGCGACGTGCGGCACTACTCTATGCCATGCACGATCTGGGGTTTAAAAATGATTTAGCACAACAACATGCTAACAACGCCTATCAAGCATTTGCAGATGCCCGCAGCCAAATTACCGTGTCAAAAGAAGTGTTAGAGCTATTAAAAGCTCTCAGCAAACAATTTCGCTTAATAGCAATAACCAATGGCAATGTCGAAGTCGACAAGTTTAACCTCAAAGGGGTATTCGAACTTGTCTTACAGGCAGGCCCTCATGGTAAAGCAAAGCCCCATCCCGGCTTATTCGACATTGCAGCTGAAACGCTAAATGTAGCTCACAAAGAGATTTTGCATATTGGCGATAGTCTCGACACAGATGTTCAAGGTGCAAATAACGCTGGCTGTCAAAGTGTTTGGTTGAATAATCAGGCAGCAAATTACAAATACAAGGGATTAGCTGACATCGAAATTAACGATATCTTTTTATTGAATCATTTAGTTAAAAAGTAACCAATTTTTGTAATTTGTTTTATGCTTAATAAAGTATGGAAGTTACATGGCAGTGTTAAATTTAAATATGCCTACACTTCTCGTATGGAAAATTAATTAGTTAAGTAAGGCGAAGGCACAAGTGAATTATCTACTAAAGTTACTACTCGTGTGCTCTCTTAGCCTTAATGGCTATTTCCTATGGCAATATGATAATTATAAACGATCAGCTGAGAAGCTAACTGAAAAAAACACTGTTATAAAGCCCAGTAAAGTAACGAGGTTGCCAGAGAAGTTTCAACATGCTGTCGCCTTATTTCGCAATAATCTATTTGATGAAGCAGTTCTTGAGTACACGCAACTTTTAGAAAATAACCCAAGCTTTGCACTGCAATTAAAGCGTGCTTGGCAACAGCAACTTGAGTCTTGGCTATCCCACCATGATGACGAGCTTAGTGAGCAATTTTTAACTGCCTTTTTGAATAGTCACCCTTATGATGCATCAATGTTAGAACTCGATGCAAAACGAATGATCAATCAGGGCCATGTTCAACAGGGAATTATTAGTTTAATGGCTTTACATAATCAGCTTGGAAAAAGTAAGCAAGCGCGATTCGCGAAGAGAATTTCGGAGCTAACAAAGTTAAAAGCAGAGTCATTGATTGAAGAACAAAACTGGCAAGAACTTCTTAATCACAGCCAACAATGGCTAGATTATATGCCGCAAAACACCTTTTATTTATTAGTTCAAGCGCAGGCTTATTTTCACCTAGGTGACTTAGTCGCAAGCCAAATTGCGCTTGAGCAACTTCCTGAAAACCATGAGCATAAGCAAGAAGCTGACGAATTATATCGTTTGATACAGCAAGCATTAGCAGGGGTTGAGGTTGTGCCTCTCATCCCACATGGCTCACATTATTTAGTTAATAGCATAATCAATGACGACACCGACGCTAAGCTAATGATAGACACTGGCGCAAGCTTTACGGTATTAACGCAATCACTGCTAGAACAACTAAAAGAACCCGCCCATTATCTTGGTACTATGCAAGTAAATACCGCAAATGGACTCGTTGAAGCGCAGCATTATCAAGTACACTCTTTTCAAATCGGTCAACAGCGGCTCTATAACTTCGATGTTCTAGTACTTAAAAGTCATGGCAGTTATGGTTTGCTAGGTATGAACTTCTTAGAGAATTTTAAGTTTAATATCAATCAACAAGTGAATGAGTTAGAGTTGATAAAAGATAACTATTAAGGACAGGTAATGACACTTAACGATTTCTTATCGAAATTAGCTAACACGCCACAGCAGATAGAGTTTAACGATACAATGGCTGTGATAGAGAGTAACTACCATTTCACTCCTAGTGGCTTTAACAATCATGGATTGATCAGTGCAGCAAATGAAAATAATGGCTCATGTAAAATTTTCGCCTTTGCAAAACTTAACCAACTAAGCAAACAAAATACCCTAGATTGTTTTGGCGCGTTTTATCGTGATGATGTGCTGAAGAATCCTGAAGGGCAAGACCACATGAACATTCGCACCTTTATGCTTGCTCCTGAAGCAACTCCTTTTTTAGGAGTTACTTTTACCGAGCAAGAAGTACTGAAAGCTAAGTAAGCAAAGATTTTTCCATAAAATAACGGCAACCATCGAGTGGGTAATTACTCATTTCATATTTAACTTGGTAGCCGTTTTTTTCGTAAAAGGGTTTGGCTTGGAAATCGAGTGTATCGAGTTGTGCAGTGTTTGCGCCAAGCGCTTTAGCTTTGCTCTCTAATTCCGTTAGTAAGCGGGTTGCAAGCCCTTTACCACGCGTCTTATCATCACACCAAAGCCAATTAATTAGCAGCCAGTTACCAAATACTTGGCCATGAATACCCGCCACAACGGTGTTATGCTTATTAACAAACTTAAAACCAACGGGGATACGTTTAGCATTAAAATGTGCCGCATTGTAGGCAACAACATGTTCTCTTAGCTGGTTATTTAAGTCAGCTGAGTCATCACTTTTTAATTGATACATAGTATATATACCCAAGCCACCTCAAGATGCAGAATTCAGCGTTTCACAGGTGCTTAATATCAAGGCGTTACTTTGCAAGAATGGCAGTCCCTTTTAAGAAGTAACAACGATGAGAGTAAGTGCCTGTGAAGCGCCCAAAGGGTTGGTTTAAATGCAATTTATACTGCGTTATTGATTTTAACAATAGAACCACTATTACTTGCAATCAATGCCTTGCCTAAATCGCATTTAATTCCAACTGAAACTCGCATCTTGAGGTGGTTTGGGTATATAAAATGTTATGACTCAGTATACGCTTATATCGTTAATCAGTATAAGTGGTTCTTACCATAGGGTACTTCTAGCATATTGCTGGCCAATTTTTCTGGCTGACCGCACATTTCGTCATAAGCACTGGTGTGGCGTAAAACCATATCACCGTAACTTAAATGATCTAGGCGCTTTTGAATATGCAACGGACTGAGATCTCGTATAAATTCACCTTTCTCATCAGTAACATAATACTCAACGTTATTAATTACCACAGACACTTGATACAGCGCCATTTCCAACGAATGAAGGATAACTTTTTGCAGTGGCTGATGATCTGCAAGCTCTGATAACTTGATAGGCATGTGCGTTCCTCTTTGGTGGTGGAACTATTCATACGTGATTTTGGTATACTGTGATCAAATTAATTGTACAAAAAGCATCCATGACTGAAAAAGTACGACTTGCTAAATTTATTGCCCATGCAGGAGTTTGTTCTCGAAAGCAAGCATCACGCTTGATAGATCAAGGTAAGGTAACAGTAAATGGCCGTGCTGCAAATCACATAGATCATGTTGATGAGCACGATGATGTAATTGTACTTGGCGAAAAAATTTCAGCTAAAGCGCCACTCACCTACTTTGCATATCACAAGCCTGTTGGTATAGATTGCAAATTAAATGCTGACGACCCAACAAGCCTTATTCATAGCCTGCCTAAAACCACTCGCGTTTACCCAATTGGCCGGCTCGACAAGGACTCTCGTGGGTTGTTAATTTTGACCAATGACGGTGAGTTTTGTAATCAACTGATCCACCCTGATTACCACCATCCCAAGCGCTATTTAGTCACCGTAGATAAACCTCTTGATAGTGATTTTTGTAAAAAAATGGCAAACGGTGTGCCTGTAGATAAACAAATAACCCTTCCTTGTGAGGTGACTCAAGTCACCGAAACACAGTTTTGCATCGTCTTAAAACAAGGTTTAAACCGGCAAATACGTAAAATGGCACGTTTTTGTGGCTACAAAGTCATCGACCTGTACCGCACAGATATCGCCAAACTGTCACTCACCACGCTGAATTTGCCCGAAGGGCAGATAGTCAGTATCAAAAAAAGTGACATTCTCTAACAAAAAAGTTTGCATTAATTGATTACGCGTGTAATCTTAAATTAAAGATTACATCTGTAGGCATAAAAATGATTGAACTTTCTAAAGCTGAATTCGAAGTATTAGATGCGGTATGGCTTGGCTACCCTGCCACGGCTAGTGAAGTAATTGCGCGTTTAAGTGACGATAAAGAATGGCACGAAAAAACCATTAAAACGCTACTAAGCCGTTTAGTTAAAAAAGGCGCACTAAGCTTCGAGAAACAAGGTCGCCAATATAACTACACCCCTTGCATTGCTCGTGAAGAATACACATTAAAAGAAAGCCAAAGCTTTATTGAACGCTTTTTTAATGGCCGAATTGCGCCGCTGGTGAGTGGCTTTGCTAAATCAGAGCAACTCTCGCAACATGATATTGATGAGCTGAAAAAGGTTATCGATGATTGGGAAAAACAGCAAAAATAAGGCGTTGTTATGTTAGATGCATTTTTTAATTGGTTGTTAGATCAACAACTTTTGATCTCATCTGCAATTTTGTTTTTATTGCTGCTAGAGCGAAAATTATTGAGCCAGTTATCAGCGCGCTTGGTTTATACGCTGTGGGCACTACTACCTATTAGCTTACTGTTAGCGAACCTGCCAAATCACTTAAAGCCGATACAAAACGACTTTATCAGTAAGCTGACCATTACGCCAAACACAGCAATAATGCCGCAATTTACGCTAACGTGGTTCGCTATTTATGGCTTTTTTACGGTTACTATGCTGATCACTGCCGTGTACTATCATTATCGTTTTTTAGCGAAACTGCAACTAGAGCCAATTACGGTTGTTCATCACAACAGCCAAAGTATGCGCTTATACCAAAGCAAGCAGGTGAGCTCACCTATGGTTGTAGGCGTTATAAATACCAAGCTAGTGCTGCCTACAAACTATCAAAGCCACTACGATAACCATGCTTTAGCGCTTATTTTAGAGCATGAATCTGTGCACATTAAACGTAAAGACAATCTGATTAATGCCATTGCTTTGAGTGCCACTATTGTGCAGTGGTTTAACCCAATCGCTTGGCTTGGCTATGCAAGCCTGCGCCGTATTCAAGAGCTTTCATGTGATGAGCAGGTACTCAAAAATAAATCGACAGAGCAACGAATTTTATACAGTAAGGCATTAGTGCACTGTGCAAGCTTTAGCAGAACAGGCTTAATGGCTTATTCACAATACGGAGATAAAAACACCATGTTACAACGTCTAAATCAAATAAAGCAGATCGACAACAGCTCATTTATCGCAAAAACAGCGTTAGTTATTTTTACAGCGGGCATGCTTAGCAGCTTTGCCATTGCAAAACAGCCAATGTCAGTTGAAAAGACAAAAGACTATCAAGCGGTTATGCGCGTAGAACCGATATACCCAATTCAAGCGGCAGAGCAAGGCATTAGCGGTTCAGTCGTTTTGAAATACGATATTTTACCAAGCGGCGCCACCAGCAATATTAGTGTGGTAAGTGCAGAGCCTGAAGATGTTTTCAATCGAGAAGCGAAAAGAGCATTAAAACAATGGCAATATGCGCCATCTGAATCTGGCTTTAAAAACGCCCTAGTGCAACTCGATTTTGCCTTAGACGAAAACTATCAAGCTAAGGATTTAATTGAGAAAGTTAAAGTTAGTTCTAAATAAGCTGTAGCAACTTAAGACCCTAAAGCAAGCGCCTTATTTAAGCCGCTTGCTTTGTGGTTTTTAACTATTTACCTTATGACTAGAGGCAAAGAGCGATCATCGCCACAGCGCAAACATAACCAATAAACCAGACTAATGAGCGCAATATATCTTGGTTTATGTAGTAGAAAATACAGTACAGAACGCGAGCAATAACATGCACAATCGCAAGGGTTTCAGTCACCTGATAGATATTATTACTACCAATTACCACCGCCAGCGCTACTGCAAAAATAATCAGCGATTCAAAGCTATTTTGATGTGCTGCTAATGCACGAGCACCAAAGCCGGTTAGTTTTGCTTGTTGTTCGCGAGGGTGCTTATTGTCGTAGCCTGCTAGCTTATTTTGTGCAAAAGCCACGGGGGCTTTAGCTAAATAAGGTATGAGTACTGCGATGAGTGCGCAGATAATCAGTGTTGTCATGATATTTCCTTATTTTTAACTGTAATAGCTTACCCTACAGCAAACAAAAAAAAGCCGCTACTTCTAAAAGCAACGGCTAGCAATAGCATCATTGTCACTATAGCCTAATGATTACTTAAAAGCCCTGCGACATATTGTCACAGCTGAGTTTTTCTCAAGTTGGTCGATAAGCTAATGCCCTAATACTTTGGTTTTGATACTCTAATTACCTCCCCCCATTAATATATTTTCAATATGACTTGGATTTTCTTAACTATTTTTGCAGCGTTTATGCAGTCATGGCGCAATGCTCTGCAAAGTAAACTCAGTGCAACAGTGAGTGTTGCAGGGGTAACGCTTGCCCGCTTTATTGTTGCTAGCCCGATTGCTGCCCTTTATTTATTTGCACTTTATCAATACCAAGACGCTGCACTTCCTGACTTTAATCTGGCTTTTATTGGCTACATTGTTGGCGCCAGTATCGTCCAAATCCTTGCCACAGGCTTGATGGTAAAACTATTTAAAATGAATAACTTTGCAGTCGGTGCTGGGCTTGCCAAAAGTGAAGCGCTGATGGCTGCTATTTTAGGTGTTATGTTTTTTGGCTCCGCACTATCATTACTAGGCTGGATTGGGGTATTTATTGGTGCAATTGCGGTATTGCTATTAAGTGGCATCGCGAATGTTAAACACTTTAATTTGGGCACTGCACTGCTTGGGCTTGCTTGCGGTACTTCATTTGCTCTTTCATCGTCGTGGATCCGCGAAGCAAGTTTAAATTCAGGACTAACTTTCCCGCACTCTGCAGCTTGGGTGTTAGTGCTGACAATCAGCTTACAAACGCTTATGCTGTGCGTTTATATTGCACTCAAAGAGCGCGATACATTTAAGAAAATTTGGCATCACAAAGGCACCACGACCGCTGTTAGTGTGTGTAGCTGTTTAGGTTCCATCGGTTGGTTTAGCGCCATGAGCTTGCAGCATGTTGCTTATGTAAAAACACTGGGGCAAATTGAAGTATTTTTTACCATTATGGTATCGATTCTTTGGCTAAAACAGCCGTTGAAACGCCAAGACACAGCGGGGCTTGTGTTAATTGCACTGGCAGCGATTCTGGTAATGCTACCCAATTAGGCTTATTCCTAGTCATTAAAAAAGCGGTAATGCCGCTTTTTTAATGACTAATTTTTAGGGTTATTACACCACTAATTATCAAAAGTACTCCGGCAATGCGGCCAAATGTGGCAGCATCACCATAAAATAAAATACCAACCAAGAAGGTGCCTGCGGCTCCTATGCCTGTCCATACCGCATAGGATGTCCCCATCGGAATATCCTTTTGCGCTAACCACAACATAACCCCACTGGCGACCATAAAGGCGACAGCTATTGCAATACCTAACCAGCGACTATCTGGCTGTTGAGACATTTTAAGGCCGACTGGCCAACCAATCTCTAACAGTCCTGCGACAATTAAATACAGCCACGCCATTATTGCTCTCGCTTTTTCAAGATCACGTCATACAGATCTTCACGGCGGTCCTTTAAGTTTCTTACCGTACCTTCACTGTGAAGGATTTTCAGTTTATCCATATCTAAATCACTGAATAACAACATTTCAGTATTCGGTGTTGCTTCATTCAAGGTCGCATCATGCGGGAATGAGAAATCTGATGGCGTAAGCACTGCCGATTGCGAGTATTGTACGTCTAAACTCTCTACTTCAGGTAAGTTACCAACAGAGCCTGCAATCACAACATAACATTCATTTTCGATTGCGCGTGCTTGGGCACAATGACGAACACGTAAGTAACTGTTTTTGGTATCTGTCCAAAATGGTACAAACAAAATATCCAGCCCTTGTTTAGCGAGAATACGTGACAACTCAGGGAACTCAACATCGTAACAAATTTGAATACCGACACGACCCGCATCCGTTTCAAATACGGCAATTTTGTCACCGCCTTGGATCACCCAGTCATTTTGCTCATGGGGCGTAATATGAATTTTGCGCTGCTCATCAATTTTACCGCTACGGTGGCACAAATAGCTGACATTATAAATCTTGTCGTCTTCAGCAAGCGGCATAGAACCGGTGATAATATTGGCATTGTATTCAACCGCCATACGCGACATAGCATCACGGAATGTTTCTGTGTATTCGGCCAGATAGCGAATTGCTTCGGTTTGATTGCTTTGCTCAGTGAGTCCCATTAACGGGGCATTGAAAAACTCCGGAAACAGAATAAAGTCACTCTTATAATCTGATACCGTATCAACAAAATATTCCACTTGCTTAAGCAGCTCTTCAACAGACTCAACACAGCGCATTTGCCACTGTACAGCACCGACGCGCACAATTGATTTGGTCGACTCAAGTACCGTATCAGTTGGCTCAAACATAATGTTATTCCACTCTAGTAAAGTGGCATAACCAACAGATTCCTGATCTTCAGGAAGATACTTTTTAAGTAGACGTTTTACTTGGAAATCATTAGATAGCTGAAAGCTTAAAATCGGATCGTACAGCTCTTTGTGGTCCACTTTTTCGATGTACTCCATCGGAGTCATCTCTGCACTATGATTGTAATAACGCGGAATTCGCCCACCTGCTAAAATAGCCCGTAAGTTATACTGGCGGCACAACTCTTTTCGCGCATCGTATAAACGACGACCAAGTCGCATACCTCGGTGAGTCGATGAAATAACCACATCTAAACCATATAAGGCATCACCTTCAGGGTCACTAAATACACGGTCGTGACCATCAACAATGTCTTCATAAGTATGAGGGTTAGAAAAGCGTCCGTAATCAACCTGTACGCTAAGCGCAATTCCTACCAAAACACCGTCATCAACAATGCCTATTTGCCCTTCCGGAAACTGGTCTATTAACCTAAAAATAGTGTGACTTGGCCAAGCACCACCGAGCCCCGGATACGCTTGATCCATGAGAGTTTTGATTTGTGGATACTGCTCTTTAGTTAAATTACAGATCGCTAAATGCGTTTTTTCCGCCGGCATACTTACTCCTTTTAGGCACGAGAGGATAATCAATAAAACAAGATATTCTCATGTTTCTAGATTGGTTTTATTTAGAGTGGCATCAATTATGAGCTCTGCCAAGCCTTAAACTTAGCAAACTGCAGGTGAACAAGGCTTTAATTAGCATTATACAAAAATTTTATTGTGCTGATATTAAAAGCACCTGACAACACTGCCGCATTGTTCAAATAATCATCTATACTTTAATTTCTCCCTGTAAGTGTGTATGAGGTTGGTTTGATAAAACATTTACTAAGACAAACCAAACAGTCTGGATTAGAAGAAATAGAGCATGTAAAGTTTCTTATTATTACTAAAATTGCCTATTTCGCATTAGCTGTACATGCTTTACTAATCCCCGCTTTCGCGCACATTGGCGCGAACATGCTCGCTATAGTTAACATTTTAAGTGTATTTGCTTGGGGCAGTGGTATTTTCCTTATAAAGCAAGGCTTAACCTCTCTTGCTTTGAGGGTGTTTTGCCTCGAAGTGCTTATTCATGCAGTTATTGTCTGCGCAACTCTTGGCTTAGGTGCTGGGTTTCAGTTCTATTTATGGACTGTGTCGTGTATTTTGATGATTGATTACCAGCTTACTTTTAAATGGGCTGCAACATACAGCTTGTTAATGATTGCTACCTTTGCTTCGTTGTATTTATTTTTCTCAGACGTAACCTATGGTTTCGCTTATCCTGAACTCCTTCCATATATCAATGTGATAAACATCATCATTGCCGGATTACCTATGGTGTATGGGATGGGGCTTATTCGTGAAATTACGCTTTCACAACGCGTTGAGCTCACCGAGATGGCCGCTCGAGATCCATTAACAAAATTATACAACCGACGGTTTGCGAAAAAGCTCATCTCAATGGCACATAAAAAGAGTATCGAGCAAGATGCCAATCTATGTATGGTTATGGCTGACATTGACAGGTTCAAAAGTATTAATGATACCTTTGGTCATGATAAAGGTGACACCATCTTAATAAATGTATCAAAACTAATTAGTGACTTTATCAGTGAAGATGACATTGCTGTTCGTTGGGGAGGTGAAGAGTTTTTATTGATACTTACAAATACTAATGAGCAGCAAGCTTTTGCTAAAATAGAAGCGCTTCGTCAACAGATAGCCGAGCTTGATGCCCATCCCGATTTCCCTGATTTAACAATCACTATGAGCTTTGGTTTAATCGAGTGGCAGCCTCTTGCACCGATAGAAAAAATGCTACAACACGCTGATACGGCCTTGTATCAAAGTAAACACTTGGGTCGAAATCAAACCACTGTCGCGAAAGGTTCCAACCCTACTTTCGATGATATTGATGCGGTTAGTTAACCGCATCAATACGAATACTATGAATAATCTCTTGTGGTAATAGAGGAGTTAAACCGTTACTCACATAGTCGTCAAATCCAGCTCGATAAAACTCCGACAACGGATGCCCTGATTGACCACCAGGAATCGCCATAATCGCTTTATCTAAATGGCCTGGTTGTACTATAAAACGCTGTGAAGCGCCAAAGCTACGACCTTGGACTGCTGGCATGAAGGTATCGCCAAAACCAGGAGCTGTAGGCATATTTAATAAGCTTTTAAGTGCCGGTATTTGCTTGGCAAACGGGTGCTCAATCACTAATTCGTTGACCTTACCCCATTGCCAACTGTGTGAATTATTACCGTACTGCTCTGTAAGTTTAGTAATAACGCGGTCAAAGGCTCCTACCATTTGCTGTTGCCAGTTTGCATAATCAGGGTTTAACCATGTTTGAGGCTGAGCTTCGATAAGTTGCCAAACGGCAGGCTCTAAATCTCGCTTAACTGGCTTTAAACTACTGTCGAGATCTTTTAGCTTATTTTCTAATGGGCTAAATAAGCTATTAATCACTTCACTGCGGTAACGTTTTACTAAGGTGTAACCAATCGAGTCACTACAAGCACACGCCTGCCAGTTATTTAGCTCTTTTAAATACAGCGCATATTTATCGCCTGCAGTACTAAGCTGTTTAACCAGTAATTGATGCCATGGTGCTAAAAAGCGCGCCTCGTTATCATGCTGTAATGAATAAAAATCTTGCTCGGTAAATTGCTGCTTTTCAAATAAACGATCGCGAATTTGTGCTGATCTTGCCCCCATCGCGTATGCACCATTACCAAATCGCTCATCATCTTTAGCCGAAACAACCCGAGAATTACCAGTCCATAAACGACCGCTCTCAGGATTTTTTACAAAGGGACGATCCGTTTCATTCTCATGCCAAGCTGCAGAGTAAGCTTGTTCAGACACAGCCAGTTGATGAGGCACTTTACGTGCAGGCACTGCTCCCATATTTTTCCATGCAGCATTGCCTTTATCATCGACCACCATTAAGTTTTGCACCGGAATACCAACGTCTGCAGCAATAGCTAGCGCATCATCAACCGTTTTTGCACTTTCAAGCTTTAATAAGTCCATATCAACGGCATAATCATGATGAGCAACCCAACTTAAAGCATAGGGTTTGCCATTAATTTCTTTAACGGGACCATACTCACTCATGGTCAAAGCATAATTTTCAACCTTGCCATCATTAAGTAAAATGGGTTCATCTATTTGCCACGTTTTCTCTTTACTCTCAAGTGCTACCCAATCGGCGGTATCTAAATAACCATTGGTAAAACCCCACGCGATTTTATTATTTGTACCAACCACAATTGCCGGTGCCCCCGGCAATGATACACCGGTAATTTGCTGCATCTGACCATCAACAGGATAATTGAGTTGAGCGCGATACCAAATGATTGGCACCGCAAAAGAAAGGTGCATATCATCAGATAACATTGCAGCGCCCGTTTTAGTTAACTGCCCTGTAACGGCCCAATTATTACTCCCTAATTCTTCTCGGTCGAGAATATCGTTGATTACCCATGATGACTTGTTTAAAGCAGGGATCCCTGCACCGTATGCAGGTAACTGACTGTTATCAAGTGCAGCCTGATAAGGGCTTGGCTGGGTAATAAAGTCAACCATGTCTTTACCGTAAAGCTGCTCAATTTCTATCAGCGTTTTATCTCGTTCAAATGTTGCTGTTTGTAAGTCTAAGTACATACTAAAAATAACCAACAAACTGTCTTCGCTTTGCCAAGGTTGAGCACTCGAGCCTGTTAATATGTATTCAAAGCTATCAAAACCCAATTGCGCATAACCTTCGTTCACGCCATTAGCATAGGCTTTAAGTAGCGTCTTATCTGCAGCAGGTAGTTGCTCAACTAAAAACTGGCTACGCTGACGTAATTGATGAAAACGCATTTTTTTATCAAGCTCTAACGCAGCTTTACCAAACAGCTCACTTAATTCACCCGCCGCATTACGGCGCAATAAATCCATTTGAAAGAATCGGTCTTGGCCATGCGCAAAACCAAGCGCATAAGCAGCATCTAAGCGATTTTGAGCGCTAATAACAGCTTGCCCCAAAGCATCACGCTCAATCTTCACTGAGTGGGTAATTGCATTACTTTGTCCTCGACCATCAAGTGCTGGCAAACTTAGATTCAACACCCCATAGATGAGGCCTGTTGCCAATAGTCCGATGATGAGCGAAGCGACTAGTAACCATTTGATTATCTTAAACATGCTTGCTTCCCTTAGCTAAAGTAACACTATATTAACCTAAGTTTTGTGAAAAAATAGTGTCTTCATACAAAATAATGATCACTGAACTGAGAAAACGACCCACAGACAAATAACTTACATATCAAAGTCCCCATTGTTAATTACAAGGTAAATTGTCTATAGTAATTAAATAGTAAAAAAATCAATGCTTCTAATGCCATTAACGATCGACACTGATAATAAGAAATTACATAAATTAAAGTTAGCTTTTTGGCTATCTCTCGTGCTTGTTATCGTTATAGGTATCGTGATTGATCGGATAAATTATCACCGTGAAAAAGATGCTTTCCGTGCGCAAGAGCTAGCAAAAGTAAGTGCTTATCGGGCTGAATTAGAAGCGATCCTCGTCTCAAATATTCAACTTGTTCGCGGTCTCGCCGTAGCTATAACGGCGGAGCCAAATTTAGATCAAGCTCGTTACAGCCAAATAGCCTCTCCACTATTTGAAACCTCATCTGAACTAAGAAATATTGGTGCGGCTCCCAATATGGTTATTCGAATGACCTACCCCCTAGAAGGTAACGAAAAATCAATTGGGCTTAATTTTTTAGAAAATGCAGCACAACGCGCAGATGCGCTCAGAGCACGAGATGAAAACCAGATTGTTATGGCTGGCCCATTAGAGCTAGTACAAGGTGGACAGGCACTCATCGCACGTATGCCTGTATTTATTCCTCCAGAACAACAGTTTTGGGGATTATTATCTGTGGTACTTGATATCAATAAAATATATGTAAACTCTGGTTTAGTTTCGCTCAGTGAAAATTATGATGTTGCCCTGCAAGGGCGAAATGGTCTGGGCTCACAAGGAGATTTCTTTTACGGAAAAAGTGCAATTTTAAAAAATGATCCTCTCGATTTTATAATTCACTTCCCGGGTGGTAAGTGGCAAATGTACGCATCACCCAAAGCAGGTTGGCACCCCCCTGCTTCTGCCATTTGGCCACTACGGTTAGCCATTATTTTATTTTGTGTTTTATTTGCAGGTTGCTCATGGTTTTTTCTGAAAATGCTTGAGCGGCAATATAAGAGTGAGCGAATGCTAGAGACTATGAGTAGTCTTGCCAAAGTAGGGGCATGGTCGTTCAACCTAGAAACAAAATCTGTGTATTGGTCTGATATGACCAAACAAATTTTTAAATTTCCGCTGAGCAAGCAGCCCGAGTGGCCTCAAAATTATAGTTATTTTAAAGCCGGTGAAAGCCGCGATAAAATCCGCCAATTGAATGAGCGCGCTATAAAAAACGGCGAAAGCTTTGAAACTCAGGTACAAGTCGTCACAGCTGATGGGGATGAAATATGGGTGTTAGTTCACGCCGAAACCGAACATCGTAATGGCCGCTGCATAAAAGTATTCGGCTCACTGCAAAATATTGATGCCCGTAAACGAGTTGAAATTGAAAACAGGAAAGTAGCTTTACACAACGAGATTTTAGCGTCGCTCACAGTTAATGATGCTGTACTAACGGGTAATTTGAATTTATCAAAGCATGTCATTGTACAAGCGATTTGTCATGCTTTTGACGTTGACCGTGCCAGCATTTGGTTATTTAGTGACGACAGAGAGTCTCTCGATACCTTTGCTGTTCATGACGAGAATACACCACAAATACGAGAAGCAACCACACTAAAACAAATTGATTACCCTGATTACTTTGACGCCATTAATAACAATGCCGTTGTAAATGCTAGTGATGCCCCACACCATCCGTTTTTAAAAGAATTACGAACAACTTATTTTGAACGATTTAAAATATGCTCAATGCTCACGGTGATCATTCCCACCGGTAGTAAAACCATGGGGGTTGTGTGCGCAGAAAAATGCAAATCTCGCAGGCAATGGAGCAAAAACGAAGAAAGTTTTTTAATTGCCGTTGCAGCGCTAATTGGTAGTTTACACGCCAGCCAACGCCGTATAGAAACCGAGCAGCAACTAGTGCAAGCTAAAGAAGCAGCTGAACAAGCAGTAAAAGCAAAAAGTGAGTTCTTAGCAAGTATGAGCCATGAAATACGCACTCCAATGAATGGGGTGATTGGCATGCTCAATATCATTAAGCAATCTAAATTAGATAGCCAACAGAGTCATCATCTAGAGCTAGCACAATCTTCAGCCGAGTCGCTATTGCATATCATTAACGACATCTTAGATTTCTCAAAAATTGAAGCCGGTAAACTAGATATCGAAAATGTTAGCTTTAATATTTCAAAACTGTTCGGCAACACCATCGAATCATTTGCAATTAAAGCCGAACAAAACAACACCAAACTTATCCTTGATACGACTGATATTTATCACGAATTTATTGTCAGCGATCCAAACAGGATCAGACAAATTATCAACAACCTTGTTAGTAATGCGGTTAAATTCACTAAAAATGGCAAAATAATTATTATTGCTAAGCTTGAGAAATTAGATGACGAGCACTTTTTAAACTGTTCCATCATTGATACCGGAGTCGGTATTAAGCCTGAAAAGCAAGCTACATTATTTGACTCATTTACCCAAGCAGATACCTCAACAACTCGCCAATATGGCGGTACAGGGCTTGGCTTAGCGATTGTTAAACAACTATGTAACCTAATGAAGGGCGATGTGAGTGTGGTCAGCTCATATGGAGAAGGCAGTACTTTTAATTTCTCTGTAAAAGTGAAAATAGATCATAAAAAGAAAGCCCTAGAACCCAGCCATATTATTGATAAAAAACATATATTCATTGCAGATAATTGTAAGTTGAGTAGCAATATAGCGAAAAAACAGCTGCAACTATGGGGGGCCAGCGTTGAAGTATTTACCGATATGACACGTTTATTGAGTCGCGCGGCTATGACGGAACATGTCGAATGTGACGCGATTTTCGTTGATTTCTTGTTTTATACCAACGCAACTAAAGAGCAACAACAAGTTTTTGTTAAACACTTTAATGCTGAACAGTGTAAACGTATTTTAATGGCACCAATGAGTTTGACCGAAGTGCAAAGCAAACAGGCCTTAAAAGCTGAGAGTATCATTTTTAAACCTTTGACCCAGTCAGATTTATTTAACTCACTTGCTAACGAAAAATACATTGAGCAACAACAAGTAAACAACGACACACTGATTACAAAAGTTGCCACTCAAGATGAAAATTCTGCTTCACAAGTGCTGCTAGTTGAAGATAATAAGGTTAATCAAATTGTTGCTGGATCGCTTTTAAAGCAGGTAGGTATCAGCTTCGACATAGCTGAAAATGGCCTTGAAGCAATTGCTAAGCTATCTCGTCGCGAGCAAATGCCTTACCAACTCGTGCTTATGGATTGCCAAATGCCAGAAATGGATGGCTACCAAGCAACTCGGGCAATTCGTGCAGGTGAAGCTGGTAAGGCACATCAAGATGTAACTATCATTGCGCTCACCGCTAATGCAATGCAAGGTGACAAAGAACGCTGTTTAAATGCGGGCATGAATGATTATGTTACCAAACCTTTGAAGTTTGATACGCTCAGTAAAAAACTAACCGTGTGGTTAAGCACTGAAGAATAGAGAGTAAAACAATGCAATTATCAATAAATCAACAACGCGTCATTGGCTGTTTGCTCGAAAAACAAAGTACAACACCTGAACATTATCCATTATCTTTAAATTCACTTACCAACGCTTGCAACCAAAAATCTAATAGAGATCCAGTACTGTCGTTATCTGAATCACAAGTACAAGATACCCTTGATGAACTCATTGCGCAGCGATTAGTAACCTTAGATGAAGGCCTTTCTGGGCGGGTTAATAAGTACGCGCACCGCTTTTGCAATACCGAGTTTGGCAGCTTGCAATTTACCGAACAACAGCGTGCTATTATCTGTTTGCTACTATTACGCGGACCACAAACCCCCGGCGAACTTAGAACCCGAAGTAACCGCCTTGCTGAGTTTAGTAATGTTAATGAAGTGGAAGCAGCTTTAGCTGCATTAATCGAGAAAGAATATGTCACTCGCTTAGCCCGTGAGCCAGGAAAACGAGAAAGTCGTTATATGCACTTATTCGTAGATCCAGATAGTATCGAAGAGATGCTGAGTGAGCCTGAAGCAATTAACAGTAGCGAAGTTCAACAATTAAGAGCTGAAATAGACGAACTTAAGCAACAAATTAACGAAATAAAAGCGCATTTAGGTCTTTAATAATAACCTGACCCGTAACATAATGTAGTTACCCCATTCGTCTTGGGGCTTCCACGCTGACAACCAAAAGTAAAAAAGGAGCTCTACCATGCGTGCCGACATTCTGGCAGAAATGAAAGTCCAACCCACTATTGATGTAAAAGCGGAAATCACTCGTCGCGTCAACTTTCTAAAAAGCCGTCTCATTGCTGCGCACTCACGCTCGCTTGTATTAGGGATCAGTGGCGGTGTTGATTCATCAACCTGTGGTCGTTTATGTCAATTAGCTGTAGATGAATTAAACCAAGAACATAACACAAACGATTATCAGTTCATTGCTGTACGTTTACCTTACGGTGTACAAGCAGATGAAGACGAAGCACAACTCGCGGTTGACTTTATCAAGCCATCAAAGCGCATGACGGTTAATATCAAAGCAGCTGTAGATGGTATGCATGAACAAGCTATGGCCGCGTTAGTCGGTGCAAGTGCTGAGCTTCCTGAACAAGCTAAAATAGATTTCATTAAGGGTAATGTTAAAGCACGCCAGCGCATGGTCGCACAATATGAAATTGCAGGCTTCTGCCAAGGATTAGTCGTTGGCACCGACCATAGCGCAGAAAATATTACCGGCTTTTACACAAAATTTGGTGATGGTGCATGTGATCTTGCTCCTCTATTTGGTTTATCTAAGCGCCAAGTTCGTGCTCTTGCAGAGCATTTAGGCGCACCAGCAGTGCTAGTCCATAAAGCTCCTACCGCTGATTTAGAATGTGACCGCCCAGGCTTAACCGATGAAGAAGCGCTCGGCCTAACTTATGATCAAATTGACGATTTCTTAGAAGGCAAAGAAGTCTCAGCAGAAGTTGAAGAGAAGCTAACTGCGATTTATCTTCGCACTCAACATAAACGTCAAGCTATTCCAACCGTTTACGACGCGCTGTAAGCAACAATATTATTTGGTGCATTACTTTCTAGCTGTAGGCAATTAACACTGTTTAATTGCCTACAGCTAACTCTTCCCTGATACCTAAAACTTCCTTTAGTCCGGCGTTAAAAGCTGCTAGGTAATGATTTTTTGGGTTTGCTTAAGACATGCTTTTCTTATCAAAACCAAGCTAACTACAATTACTCCATTACTAAAAATGATCTGGGTTATCTTCATTTGCGTAGAAAGTTTAGCAACATCATTGCAGTAAAGATGAAATAGTTCTGTAATTTGGTTTATAGTTGATAGTGTTAAACACATTACTCATTACATTAAAAATCTAAGGTTTTATATTAGTTTATGTCATCGCCCATATTAATTACTGGCGCAGGCCAACGAATTGGACTCGCTTTGGCCGAGCACTTTTTAGCGCAAGGGCAAGAAATCATTGTTACCTACCGTACGCGTCATCAAGCCATTGATGTACTAGCTGGACAAGGGGCTACATGTATTCATGCTGACTTTAATAGTGATGAAGCGATAGCCAACTTCATAGAACAATTAAAATCGCATACCAATCAACTTCAAGCCATTATTCATAATGCTTCTAGTTGGGACTGCGAAGCAAGTAATCATGATTATGCAGCGCTTTTCGATAATATGATGCGAATTCATGCAAAAGCGCCCTACCTAATAAATTTAGCAGTGAGCGATTTACTGCTACACCATTACGAAAATACAGGACACCCTGCCGATATTATTCATCTCACCGATTATGTCGTTGAAAAAGGTAGTCCAAAACACCTTGCTTATGCTGCAAGCAAAGCTGCACTTGATAACTTAACAAAATCATTCGCGGCTAAGTTTGCCCCTGCAATCAAGGTCAATGCAATTGCGCCGTCATTAATCATTTTCAACGAAGATGATAGCGACGAATACAAAGCAAAAACATTACAAAAATCACTGATGGGCATTGAGCCTGGTTGCGCTGAAATTATTCACAGCGTAGAGCTATTACTACACAGCCATTACATTACCGGGCGTTCGATGCCTGTCGATGGTGGCAGACATTTAAAATAACGAATTACTGAGAATCCTATGCACGATGATTTAAAAAAGAGTTACCACGAAATTATTAGCGCCGTGGGTGAAGATCCACAACGAGAAGGGTTACTCGACACGCCTAAGCGCGCCGCTAAAGCAATGGAGTATCTGACAAAAGGTTATCGCCAAACGTTAGACGAGATCACTAACAATGCGGTATTTACATCAGACGCCGATGACATGGTACTGGTTCAAGATATTGAACTTTACTCTATGTGTGAGCATCATTTGCTGCCATTCGTTGGTCGCTGTCATATTGCCTATATCCCAAATGGCAAAGTTCTTGGTTTATCTAAATTTGCGCGTATTGTTGATATGTACGCACGCCGTTTTCAAATTCAAGAGCAATTAACCCATCAAATCGCTAAAGCGGTTGAAGAAGTAACCGGAGCAAAAGGCGTGGGTGTAATTGTTGAAGCAAAACATATGTGTATGATGATGCGCGGCGTTGAAAAGCAAAACTCAAGCATGCGTACATCGGTCATGCTAGGCAACTTCAGAGCAGATCCAAAAACCCGTAACGAGTTCTTACAACTAGTTAGAGGGTAATGATGGCTAACGCAATTATTAATGTCACTAACCTCAGGCTACGAACCTTCATTGGTTTTAACCCTGAGGAACGCGAAAAAAAGCAAGATGTAGTGATTAATTTAGAAATTCACTACCCTGCTGATCAAGCTTGTGAGACTGACGCAGTCGATAAAGCGCTAAACTACAAGACTATTACTAAAGAAGTGATCAGCCTTGTCGAAGAAGGCCACTTTTTACTGTTAGAAAAATTGGTTGCTGAAATTTTAGCGATTTGCCACCAGCATCAAAGTGTTCACTATGCCAAAGTGCGTGTCGATAAACCTCATGCGCTGCGCTTTGCTGATTCAGTATCACTGACTCTTGATTGGCAAAAAAGTTAAAATAACTTTTCTAGTCCTACCGCAAAGGCAAGCACAGCTAAATAACGTGCGCCTTTGCCTAGGGTCACGAGTAACAAAAAGATTGAAAACTTAACCCGAAAAATTCCTCCAACCACAGTAAGTGGATCGCCAATAATGGGCAACCAAGCAAATAGCAAGCTGTAGATACCATACTTATTAAATTGCTGTTCTGCTTTATCTATCGACTTTTGCGATACAGGAAACCATTTACGGTCTTTAAAACGCATCACTTGTGTGCCTAGCCAATAATTAACGCAACTACCTAAGACATTGCCTAAAGTCGCACTTAACCACAATAACCAGAGTAAATAGTCGCCACTGGCAATCATGGCGGTCATAACTAACTCAGAGGAGCTCGGTAATAAGGTTGCGGAAATAAACGCGCTGAGGAATAAGGAGAAATAGGCCATAAATACCACAAAATAAGCTCAGCAAAGGGCTGAGCCCTCATTATATGGCAATCAGTTTATTTTATAAATTCAATCGTCAATGGGTAATTAACTTCCTTCCCATCACTGGCTTTAATTGCCGAGACAATAACCATAATCAAAGAAAACAGTGCAACGATTGGTAATAAAATGACACCAACAACAACAAACACCAGTAAGAAGCTAACAATGTAAGCAATCATCATGGTGAGTTGAAAGTTCAATGACTTGCGGCCATGCTCAGCAACAAGCGGCATTTCTTCCTTTTTCACCAGCCAAATAATAAGCGGACCAATAACCGAGCCAAATGGGAAAAGTAATCCCGCTAATGCACTTAAATGACAAAACATCGCCCAATTACGCTGCTCTTTATCGGCCACAATTATTTCAACTTTTTGATTATCATCCATTTTAAATTCCTTGTTATGGTCTGTTTATGTTTCTACTATAAACCTTTAGGCTACTTTACCATAGATAATTTGCTTAGATTTAAAACAAAAACGTGCACAAAAGACAAACAAAAGGCTTTTGAGAAGACTTTTTTGGCTGTGATAAAAATGTGATAACTTTGTGAAAGTTTTTGGATATTGCTGTTCGATACTGATTTTGAATCATCAAAAACAGGAATCGATCATGAAAGCTTTACCTTTAACTTTGTTTGCTGCATGTGCAGTCACTAGCCTTACAAGCCAAGCCGCTGAGCTTGATATAAAACTAACTAACCTTACGCAAGGCTTACACTTTACTCCTATCTTAATTACTGCTCACACTAACGATAGCCAGATGTTTAACGTAGCTACACCTGCTTCAATGGCTCTTCAAGCGATGGCTGAAGGCGGTAACATAGAACCATTAATGAATGAAGCAGCTGCAGCAAATAACGATATGGTTGCTAATCCAGCCGAAGGCTTATTAGCGCCAACCAGCTCTACAATGGCTTCGCTTACCACCAGTGAAGGTAACAACTACTTGTCGTTAACAGCTATGTTACTGCCTACCAATGATGGCTTTGTTGGTTTAGACAGTTGGATGATCCCATCAGAAGCAGGGACTTACACCCTGTATTTAAACGCTTATGATGCAGGCACCGAAGCAAATGACGAACGAGTTGTCGATGGCTCTGGTGCTATGGGAATGCCAGGTATTCCGGCTGCGCCGGGCGGTAATGCCGGTATGAATGCAAGCGGTGTAACTAGTAGCGAAAGCAATATGATGGTTCATATTCACCCTGGGAACTTAGGTGACGATGATCCTGAAGGTGGAATGAGTGACCTTAATAATACCGTTCACAGATGGCTTAACCCTGTTGCTATGTTAACTATCACAGTGAAATAGGAGGTTATTATGCGCTTTTCAAAAAGCTTACTCATCATTGCATTCGCAGGAAGCCTCACAGCTTGCGGTGGCTCTGATAAAAAGACTGTTGATATGACAGACAGTGTGGATGAGATGACTAACCAAATGGGAGAAATGGCAGAAAGCCATCAATTTACCGTGCAAGTGACAAATCTCACTGCCGCTCAACCTTTCTCACCAGTTGCCGTGATTGCCCATACCGATGGCATGCTATGGCAAATTGGCGAACCAGCCTCCAGTGCTCTTGAATTAATGGCCGAAGGCGGCGACAACAGCGAGCTTTTAGCCAGTGAATACACTTTGCAATCCGCTTCTGCAGAAAGCCCACTACCACCGGGTCAACAGGTTACTATGGTACTAACAACCGGGGAGCTTGATTCATTAAAAATCAGTGTTGCAACTATGTTAGTGAATACAAATGATGCGTTTACCGGTCTTAATGCTATAGACGTGTCTTCGTTAGCGGTTAATGAGTCACTGTCTCGTACTAGTTTTTCCTATGATGCTGGCACTGAAGCCAACTCTGAAGCTGCTGGCACTATTCCTGGTCCGGCTGATTCAGGTGAAGGTTTTAACGAAATGCGAGACGACATTAATCGGGTAGCAATGCACCCGGGAGTTGTAACTCAAGATGATGGTTTAGCAAGCTCAGTGCTTACAAGCCAATACAAGTTTGATAACCCCGTTGCTCGAATAGTCATAACGCGGACGCAATAACAATCGCACTCCTTACGCTAAGGTCATAAGGATGTGCCTTAGCTACTTGGATTAAACGATGCGCCCTGAAAAATTACTCATAGTTGAAGACGATAAAACCATTCGCCAACTCATCACCACCCAGTTGACTAGCTTAAACCTGCACATTGACGAAACAGCAAGTGCTGAGGCCGCGATAAAAAAGCTGGCTAATCAAAGTTATGGGTTGGTGTTGCTAGATATCAATCTACCGCAAATGGATGGCCTTAGCTTATGTCGAAAAATTAAAGAGCACTATCCGCAAACAGCTGTCATCTTATTGACTGCACTAAGTAGCGACATGGATCGGGTAATTGGTTTAGAGATGGGTGCAGATGATTATATTTGCAAACCTTTCTTTGCAAGAGAGTTACAGGCAAGGATCAAAACACAACTGCGCCATAGAGCACAATTGCTCATCGCACAATCAACTAATGAACAAGCGCATAATGCAGAATCCATTCAACTTGGGGATCTACATATCGAGTTTTCAAGTCATCAGGCTTTTTTAGCTAATCAAGCAATCAATCTTACTGCCACCGAATTTGATTTGCTGGTGTATTTTGCTAAACACCCAAATCATGTATTTAGTCGCCAGCAATTACTTGATCACGTTTGGGGATATCAACACTGTGGCTATGAACATACAGTCAATTCACATATAAATCGTCTGCGTAGTAAGTTTGAGCAGTATCACGCTAGCAACTTTATTGAAACGGTATGGGGGGTTGGCTACAAACTAAACCCATCGCAACTGAGCACACACTAATGAAAACAATGACACTCTATCAAAAGCTCGCATGGTCGCTTGTACTTATTTTTAGCCTACTATGTGCCCTAGTATTTAGTTGGAGCAAGCATCTTGAGCAAACTTCGCAGCACCATGCACAGCAAAACTTACACTTACAGCTGGCTGAGCATCTCGTTCATGACAATCCTTTAATAAAACAAGGTGTGTATGATTATGAAGCCTTAGAGAATTTATTTCATACCCTGATGATATTAGGCCCCAACTTTGAATTTTATTTTGTAGACCCACGCGGAGAATTACTTACATACTCTGCAAAACCGGGCCAAGTTATTAAAAAACAGATCAACCTTGCTCCCATTAAAAAGCTCATTAACGACCCCACTGCCACACCTATTTATGGTGACGATCCACGTAGCCATGACGCAAAAAAGATTTTCTCTGCTGCCCCGGTGTTTAATCAACAACAACTGCAAGGCTATTTATACGTTATTATTGGTGGTCAAGCATTTGATACAACCTTAAACAATATCAAAGAAAATGATGCACTGTGGCTAGGTGCGGCTTGGTTTATAACAGCTATGCTCGCGCTTTTTATAGCCATGCTAATATTATTTAGGTTCTTCACATTACCGCTAAAACAACTCAACAAAGAAATTTGCCAGATTGAAGCGGCCAATTACAGCCTAACAAAGATGTCGCTCAGACCAAGTTACACGGGTAACAATGAAATTGGTAATTTAAGCAAAGGCGTACATGCAATGTTGTCGCGCATCGATGAGCAATTTCAATCCCTACAGCATGCAGATAAGCAGCGTCGCGAATTACTAACCCACCTCTCTCATGACTTAAGAACACCGCTGTCGTCATTACATGGTTTTATCGAAGTAATTAATAAGCCTAACAGCCATTTAAGTGAGCAAGAGCAGCAACATTATCTAAATTTAGCGATGGATAATTGCCAACAGTTAAAACAACTCATTGAGCAAATATTTGAATTAGCTAACTTAGAGTGCGGGCAAGTAAAAATAAATGCCGAAACATTTAATTTGGGCGAGTTAATTTATGACTGTGTGGCAAAACTGGAATTAACCGCTCGCTCTGCCGGCATTAAACTTAAGGTTATCCCTGAGATATGCGATTTCACAGTAACTGCTGACATTGCCAAGTTAGAACGAGTGCTAACAAACTTAATCGAAAATGCTATTCGCCATACCCCAGATGGCGGAGTGATTTCAGTTAGCGTTTCTGAGCAAGCTAACGAACTATTTGTAGCGGTATCAGACACTGGTGTTGGCATTCATGCCGACGAGCTCACTGCGATTTTTGAACCACATTATCAGGCTCGCAATAGTATAAAACGTGGCTCTACCGGATTAGGGTTAGCTATATGTAAACAACTACTTATGCTAATGAATAGTAAAATCGAAGTACAAAGTACTGTTGGAAAAGGCAGTGAATTTCGCTTTAATTTAACCATGCAGGCATCCGCTTAATCACGGATGCCTGATGGGTGATTATTTTTCTATACCCGCTAAATCTAACATAAAGGCATAAAATAACGCGGTGTCTTGCAAGCTTTTAAAGCGCCCAGATGCACCACCATGCCCTGCTTCCATGTCGGTTTTGAACAGTAATAGGTTATCATCAGTTTTATATTCACGTAGCTTAGCCACCCACTTTGCCGGTTCAAAATATTGCACCTGTGAATCATGCAATCCGGTAGTGACTAACATGTTTGGATATGCCTGCTTTTTAACTTGGTCGTATGGTGAATATGACAACATATAATCGTAATAGACTTTATCGTTCGGATTACCCCACTCGTCATACTCATTCGTTGTTAATGGTAAGCTGGCATCAAGCATGGTCGTCACTACATCGACAAAAGGCACTGCTGCAATAACGCCTTTATAAAGCTCAGGTGCTTGATTGACAACAGCCCCCATTAGCAAGCCACCAGCACTGCCACCCATGGCAAAAATATTATCTTTATCACCATATTTTTGAGCAGCTAAAGACTTAGTCACATCAACAAAGTCATTAAAGGTGTTTTGTTTATGCAGCAACTTACCATCTTCATACCAAGGACGGCCTAACATTTGCGAACCACGGATATGCGCAATTGCAAATACAAAACCGCGATCAAGAAGGCTTAAACGCGAGCTTGAAAAGCTCGGATCCATAGTTGCACCGTACGAGCCATAGCCATATTGCATAAGTGGATTAGAGCCATCTTTTTTGAACTTGTCTTTACGATAAACAAGGCTAACGGGTACATCAACACCATCTCGGGTCGTTACGTAAACACGCTCAGAGGCATAGTTGTCTGGGTTAAAGTCACCTAACACTTTGCGCTGCTTCAGTAGCGTTTTTTCACCATTTTCAAGATTGATATCGTAGCTGCTACCTGGGGTCGTCATGCTTGAATAGTAAACACGTAAGTTAGGGTTATCTAACTCACTATTACCATAGCTAAAAACCATGTAAGTTGGGTCATTAAAAGCAACTACTTGCTCTTGTTGGTTACGAAGATCGCGAATAGTGATACGGGTTTGACCCTTTTCACGCTCTTCGTAAACCAAATGATTATTGAATAACTCAATACCTTCAAGTTTCACATCATCACGACCAGCAATAAGCGTTTGCCAATTTGCTTTATCATGCGCTTTATCGCGGTGAACTTTCATCAGTTGGAAGTTAACTGCATTTAAATTGGTAACAATATAATACCAATCACCCAATTTTTTGATGTCGTATTCAAGCCCTGCTTCGCGTTCAATAAAACGTTTTGGCATTGCTTTTACATCATTGGCATCAATAACCGAGATGCCCGAGGCACTGGTGCTGCCATGACTAATATAGATTTCTTGTTGATCTTTGCTTTTCGAAATACCCGTGTAGTAACTGGTATTTTTTTCTTCATACACTAGCTCATCGTCGGCTTGAGATGTTCCTAGTGTATGGCGATAAACTTGGTAGCCTAACAGTGTCTGTAGGTCTTTTTTAATGTAGTAAAAGGTTTTGTTGTCATTCGCCCAAACAACTTCACCTTCAGTGCCTTCAAGGCTCTCTGACAACATTTTACCTGTGCTTAAATCTTTTACTTTAATTGTATAAATACGACGACTCACCGTATCTTCACCGTAAGCAAGCAAATTGCCATTTGGGCTCACTGCCAAACCTGTTACAGCAAAATAATCATGATCTTTAGCAAGGTCATTTACGTTCAAGATAACCTGCTTATTCTCACCCTGGCTATCTTTGCTGCGCACATAAACCGGGTATTCGTCATCACCGCGCGTTTGTGAAAAATAGTAATAATCACCTTTTTTGGTTGGCACTGTATCGTCATCTTTCTCAATACGTCCTTTGAGCTCTTCGAACAAGGTGTTTTGCAATGGCAGAGTGTGTGCGAGCATACTTTCTACATACTCATTTTCAGCATTTAAGTGGGCAATGACGGCTTCATCTTTACGCTCATCATCTCGCATCCAATAATAGTTATCGATACGAGTATCACCATGGATGGTCATTTCATAGGGTATTTTTTTGGCGACGGGAGCAGATATCTGAACTTGCTCTGTAATAATTGCTTGTTCTTTATTATCTGGAACTTTATTACACGCTGATAGAACAGCTAAAGAGAGTGCCGCAAGGCAAAGTGAATGGCCAACTTTCATAGGGATCCTAATTAATTTTTATTATTAAGTCCCTAATATAAGTAATTAACCGTGAATTTATAAGTAGCCTTTGTGAAGCAATGTAAAAAGGGAGCCGAAGCTCCCTTTATTAGTTACTTATCAAGCAATTACTTTTGCTTACGACGACGCATAAATGCGAACGGCGCAGCAAGTAATGTTAACCATGCTAGCGAACCTGAAGAAGATTTTTTCTTCGCAGGTTCTTCAGCTACAACATCTTCTGCCGGGTCTTGTGTTACTGCAATAGTAATCGTCACCGCTTCAGACATATTGCCTGCAGAGTCAACTGCTGTCACTGATACTTCGATAGAGGTTGTTTGCTCATAATCGATTGCACCCGCAACCATTAACTCACCTGTATCGCTGATGCTGATGCTATCACTGCCTGTCACTTCATAAGTAGCGATAGGAGTCAGATCTGCATCTGGGTCAGTCGCAGTCACAGTGCCAATTACAGTACCTTCTGCTGCGTTTTCTTGAACCGTGAACTCACCAAGATCAGCATCGATTACTGGGTTAACTTCTTCTGGCTCGTCAGCAACGTTCATAACTTCAACAGTCACCATCGCAGGTTCAGAGATATTGCCTGCAGAATCTGCAGCAACAACTTCAAGCTCAATAGACGTAAGGCCTGCATCGTAATCTAGCATCTCTGCATTCATTACCACAACTTCTCCAGCCGCGTTCACAGAAACCGCTGTAGAAGAAGAGCTCAGTACGATGTACTCAGAAATTGGATTTGCAAGTTCAGCACCGTAAGTCGCTTCAAGCATACCGATAACAGTACCTTCTGCGCTATTTTCATCAACGCTGAACGAAGCATCGGCAAGCTCAGGCGCTGTATTAGCATCTGCACTCGGTGTTGCTGCGTATGCTTTAGAACCAGAATCAGATAGGATCATGAAGTCTGCACCAGCATTCAATAATGTTGCTGAAGCGCCTGGTTCAATTGAACTTACAGCCTCACCAGATTCATCAACAAGCGCTGCATAGACATCATTTGATGCATCAGTGAATGTATATGTGCCCATTGCAACATCGCCTTCGCCTGATGCAATTGGAGTCCAAGTTTCTTCTTCTGTACGGAAACGCACATTTGCAGTTGCTTTACCAATATCATCAGCCGTTAGACCAAATGCACCTAAACAGCTTTGCATCGTTAGATGGTTATTACCAATAATTTGGTAAATGTTATTAAGATTACCTGAAGAGCTACCGTAGCCATGAGTGAAGGTAATAGCAGTGCCTGGCTCAACATCGTAGAACCATTCTAACTTGCCATTTTGTACTGTAACGTCGTACGTGCCATCCTGATCAAGGTCGAAGTCAGCCATGAAGCCACCCACATAAGAGTGAGTGATACCATCATTTAGTACCATAGTTGTTAATGTTACATAACCGCTATCACAGACCTCTGCTGGTACTGCAAATGTTTCAATCGATGCGCCAACCAAGTCTAAACGTTGATCTTCATCGACTTCATCAGTCGCTACCGTTGGTGCAAACACAGGCTCTAAAGCAACAGCGCCAGTATTTGTCAGTTGGTGAGCAACACCATCATCAGTCATGACTGGCATAAAGCTCATTGCTGCATTCGCTTTTGGCAATACGTGGTAAACAAGGTGGAATGCTTTCTCGTCACCATCTGAGAATATTAACGCACCGTCTAACTCAAGGTTCGTTAAATCCGTCGTTGAGTCTTGAGAACCAATGTTGTCATCAGTCAAAGTCCACTCAGGTAATGTTGTCGGGTCGATTGTCGCAGTGACATCAAATGACAGCATTTGACCAGCTGGAACTGTGATTGTTTCTGGGTAATCAAGTGAGAATGAACCACGTTCTATATCGTCTTGATAACGCTGTTCAAGTGAAAGCGTATAAACCTTTGCTTCATTTGAGAAGTTTTTAACGTGAACAGTTTTAGTTAGTTCTACTGTTTCTGATGCATTTACTAAACCAAACGAAAGCGCAGCTTGTTTAGTATCTGCAGCCCACGCAGCAACTGGTAAGTTAGCCGCTTTATTTACGTCAACTAAACCTGCCCCGATATAACTAATTGGCGCAAGCTCAGCATCAGGGTTAATCGCTAATGGCTCCATTGTGACATTGAGGTTAGCGGTATTCATTAGCGTAGCTTTTAACTCAAGTGCATTACGTTCAGGCAGTGCTTCTTTTAATAAGCTCACCGCACCAGCCGTGATTGGACCTGAGAATGAAGTACCTGTTGCGCCAGTAAGACCATCACCTAAACCTGGGTGAGCAGTCATGATGTTTACACCTGGTGCTGTAATTTCAGGTTTTAACAGACCACCCATTGAAGGACCACGCGATGTGAAATCAGCAATAGCGCCAGAAAGAACTAAACGTTCAACTGTTAGGTTAAATGTACCGCCTGCTTTAAGTGCTGTACCTGCGGCAAATGTTACGCCGACAGAAGGGATAGTTACACTTGGATCAGAACCACCCATAGGAGCTGGCGTACCATCATCGTTATTGTTTGCAATAATAACAAATTCTGCACCTTTAGCTTGTGCTGCTAATACTTTAACTGTAAATGCACATGCACCACGGTCGATGATAACTCCCTTACCAGTAAAATCTACGTCATCAGCAAACGCTTCACATGCTGTTTGGTTCGCATCTGGGTAAACAAGTTCAATATCGTCATTTGAGAAACTAAACGCAGTTTGAGGACCAAAACTTGCTGGCTGCACAATTGCTTCTTCGCCATTAACTGTACCACTACCAATTGACTCAGCACCTGTAGGGTGAGTCATTGCCCCAACAGAAAGAGCATGCTCAGTGGTACTTGGGCCACCAACGATAAATGGATATGCGCCATCATTACCTGCAGAGATAACCACGTTGGTACCTAGTTTAACTGCTTGGTTGATGAATAAGCCTACAGCATCATTTGCAATATCACCGTAATCACCACCTAAAGACATGTTGATTACGTCAACACGGTCACTGATATCACCATTACCATCTGGGTCCATTGCACTTTCAAGCGCTAATAATTGCGCAAGACCAGGACAACCACTATTACATACAGAGTAAACGAATAAATCTACGTTTGGTGCGATACCGTTAACCGAGTGAGAAACGTGTGTACCATGATTTGTATCTACATCAATTGGATCATTATCATTATTGATGTAGTCATAACCGCCTAAAACTTTACCTTGTGGCCAATCAACTGATGCAGGATCAGCAATCGCAGCAGCATATGCTTCATCAGTACCTTCACCACCGAATGCTTTGTGTGTGTAGTCGATACCTGTATCAAGTACCGCAACGCGAACACCTTCACCTGTTGCTAAACCATTCGCGACAAGAGGTGTTGCCTCAATATAATCGGCACTGTCTGCAACATGCAATTCATAATCATAAACAGGGTAGATACCCTCAACTTGCGCGTTAGAGAGAAGCTTTGCAACGTCCTGCTTATTACCATTGACTACTATTGAGCTGACAAGTGTTGATGTTTTCGCAACAACTTGCAGCGGTAAATCCATGCTGCTAATCGCTTGCTCTACACTTACTTGTGCCGCTTGTGCTTGTGACTGAATACTCGCAATATCTGCACCACGTGATGTTGCATTTACTGTTGCTGGTGCATTTAACTTAACTAACCAACTTGTTGCTTCGCTGCGAACTTTTTGCTCTTTTTTAGTAACAGCACTTGATTTAATTAACTTTTTGCCTGCTAGATTGTATTTTGAAAAGTCATTGGCTTGTGCACTAGCGCACATTGCACTTGTTACAGCCAAAGCAACTGCTGTTCTTTTTATTAGATTTTTAGACATGGGTTCCCCTGGGATATGTTATTTTATCGTCCTAAATAGTGATTGAAACAAAGTTTCATCACCAATATAAAGCGTAAACACACTCAAGAACAACATTTCAGTTACATTATAGTTACAGTAAATTTATTATATGCGAGAAAAAAACTGACAAGACTTTGTTTTAAAAGCGTTTAATGAAAAAGCATGGGTTGTAAATATTTGTAAATGAATCAAATGCAAAAAGGTAAACATAATGAACTCAGAGGTCATTAATATTCTTACTATGGCTAAGGTGATTCAAACAGCCGTAGCCCCGGTATTCTTAATTACGGGTATTGCTGCCACATTAGGTGTGTTATCTAACCGTCTAGCCCGCATTACCGACCGTGCAAGGCAGCTTGAGCGTAAGTTAAAGGTCAGTACTGATGAAGACTTTAATAAGTCTCTAACGACTGAATTAAGAGCGTTATTAAAGCGCTCGCGCTGTATCCATATTGCATTTAGTGCAAGTGTGCTTAGTGCCTTATTAGTGTGCGCTGTGGTTATGTGTTTATTTCTATCACATATCCAATCTATTAACCTAAGCGTGACAATTGCCAGTTGCTTTGTGGCCGCTATGGCCCTGTTGATCTGTGGTTTTTTATCTTTACTAGGCGAGGTTTTCTTAGCAACCAGAAGTATGCGCCGCGGGATGATATTCGCCGATATTGATATAAATGATTAGGGCGTATTGACCTTTTATGATTAATTTTGCAGCAGTGTGTTTGGTATTTAGGCAAGGCAGAGCCTATGTAGTGTGGTTGTTCCACATAAATAGGCGATAACGCAGCATCAATGCCAAACACGCGCTGCCCTTCGGGTTCTTCCTAGGGGCGATTAACTCTTTGTTGCTCGATTTTTACTTAGCCCACTAGGTTACAAATCTCGCGCCGCGATTAAATCGCCCCTAGAGTGAACAAATTTAATCCACAAAGGTAAATACGCCCTAGTAAACCGCAATACACTTGAATATTATATTGAGCTAAGATACAACTCAGTTAGTTTACTTTTATGACATCTTAAGGGGCAAAAGGAATGAAATTAAAACAATTAGTATTAGGTGCAATGCTATCTACAATGGCACTAGGCGCATCAGCAAATTCTGTATTTGAAGAACCAAGTGATGCAATCGAGTATCGTCAGGCAGCATTTTCAATGATCCGCGTACAAATTGGTGACATGGGCGATATGCTAAAAGGAAAAGTACCTTTTGATGCTGAACGCTTTCAAAAGCGTGCCAACAATGCAGCTGCACTATCAAAAATGCCTTGGGAAGCTTTTGTAGCGGGTTCTGATAAAGGCGATACATCTGCACTTGCTGCTGTATGGAGCGATAACGAAACCTTTATGAAAAAAGCAGTTGCCTTCCAACAATATGCTGATGAACTAGCAGTTGCAGCACAGAGTGGCGATGAAAAAGTAATTGGTAAAGCATTTGGCGCATGGGCTAAAGGCTGTAAAGATTGCCATAAGTCTTTCAAAGACTAGTCTCGTAATTATGTAAACTAAAAAGGCGCTGATAAGCGCCTTTTTATTATCTTGAGAAGTCTACCCAAGCAAATAACTGAGCGGCTCTGCACCCCAAGTTGTAAATAGCACCACTAAGCACACAGCAAAAATAATAAAAGCGAGCATAGGTGATTTAGTGACAGGCTCAGTGACTGAAACCTGGTCGCTACTGCCCGTTAGCATAGGTTTGACTAAATTCTTTCCCTTAATGCGGTAAATCACAATTGCCAATACATGCAACACAATGGCATACAACAAAATATCAAAGTTCAAATGATGCAACCAACCCGCAAATTCTACGGTATCTGATGATACATGTGCGACTAGCGGGCCGTCTGTTAAGATATCGTCGCTGGTCATAAGTCCCGAGGTTAACTGCACAAGTATTAAAACAAAAAATGCAATCACCATATAACTGCCCGCCGCACCATGACCTGCCTTATGCTCATTGCTTGTAAATGATTTAATTGCAGCAACAGGTGAGTGAATAAGTGCAGAGAGCTTTGCTGTTTTGCTACCAATAAGCCCCCAAACAAGACGTGTAATAATCAGCGCCAAGGTGAAGTAGCCTGCTGCAAAATGCAGCTCTAACATACCCTCTTCAGCACTAAAATAGAGTGTTGCGATGGCCGCAACTAATAACCAATGGAAGCTTCTTATAAAGCCATCCCATACTTTAACTTTCGACATTGTAATTTTCCCTTTAAAAGACGCAAATGATGAATTTCAGCAACGGGTTCGGCTATACATTATTACAAACTTCAGTTATTTTGACACACCTCTATTTCAGCTGTTTTGATCTGAGCCACAACAACAAACATGAGCGATAAAATGCATAAATCAACAATAAGAGCATTACTAAAAGGGTTTTTCGACATGCTCCCCTTGTGCCTTGCAGTGTTACCTTGGGGCATTTTATGTGGCTCGTTAGCCGTCCAAAATGGCTTTAGTGCTTTAGAAACACAAGCGATGTCATTGTTGGTATTTGCAGGCTCTGCGCAGCTAGTCGCAATTGAATTAATGGCCGGCAATACCCCTTTGCTTACTATATTGTTTACCACACTCATTATTAGCTCGCGGCACTTTCTATATGGTTTAGCTATTCGCCACAAAGTCATTGATCAACCTTTTCGTTGGCGCCTTCCTGTTAGCTTTGTACTCACAGATGAATTATTTGCGTTTTCGCACCATCGCAAAGCCTACCGAACAAAAGTGCGCCTTATTTACGCGCTCAGTGCAGGGTTTAGTTTTTACATTGCGTGGAATATATGGACTTTGCTTGGCATAGTCGCGGGTAGCTTACTGCCTGACTTAACAGACCTTGGGCTTGATTTTGCCATTGCTGCCACATTTATTGCCTTAGTTATTCCTGGTGTAAAGAACCTTGCTACGTTGGCTACTGTGCTCACCGCTGGCGTTGTCGCTACGCTTTTAAAAAGCCAAGGCTTTCAGCTATGGTTAGTGACTGCAGCGCTAATAGCCATGACAGTAGGTTATTTAATTAGTCGCTGGCAAGCAAAAGAGGAGCATACACTATGATGACCACCATTTTATTGATGGCGTGTATTACCTTTTTCACACGTTACTTATTTTTGCACCGCGCATTACCGTTTAAAGTCGGCCCGAAAATGCAGCAATTTTTAAGTTTTAGCGCCCCAGCGGTACTTACCGCAATTTGGGTACCCATCGTCTTTATAAATGAGGGAGAGATTAACTTAGATTGGCAAAACCCTTATTTAAGTGCGGCTGTATTAGCCATCATTGTCGCATATAAAACACATAACATTTATTACACCACGCTTGCAGGCATGGGGCTATTTATCATTTTAAGTTAGTCTTTTTTGTCGCTAAATTTGTACTTTTGGCCTTTAAGAGCAACATACTTTGAGTTTAAAAAACTGACATCAACTCTAACACTGCTCACAGTTGGCTATAAGGTATAAAGTGTGATTAAAATTTATACTTTTATACCTATCTAAAGCGGGTTAGAATTAATTCAACAATAATAATAAGTGATACCTATGAGTGAATTTTATCAACTGAGTGCCACCAGCCTTCAAGGTCAAACTATTGATTTTAATGACTTTGAAAATAAAGTCGTTCTAATTGTAAATACGGCGAGTAAATGTGGCTTTACCCCTCAGTATGAAGGCTTGCAAGCACTCCACGAAAAATACCATGATCAAGGTCTCGTCATTATCGGCTTTCCATGTAATCAGTTTGGTAAGCAAGAACCGGGAGATGCTAAAGAAATAAAAGAAGGCTGCCTAATTAACTATGGCGTTAGCTTTTTGATGATGAGCAAGGTCGATGTAAATGGCGAACATGCCCACCCTGTTTTTAGATACCTAAAATCAGAGTTACCTGGGTTTATTACCCGCAAAATAAAATGGAACTTCACCAAGTTTTTAATTGGTAAAGATGGCAAAGCTATTAAACGATTTGCTCCTTTAACAAAACCAGAGCAGATCGAAGCTGCGATTATTGCTGCATTAAACAAATAAAATCACATGCCAATAAGCAATAAAGAGGCAAAATGCCTCTTTATTTAAATTTATGCTTAGTCGTTCATGTACTCGTCAAAGTCGTCTTCGCCTAAGTTTCTGCGTAAGCGTTTTTGCTCAAGATAATCTTCTAGCTTCTTCTTAACGCGTTGCTTTTTTTTGTCATGTTGATTACGCCCAACCATTTCGTACTCGTCTTCAACAAAATCGTCATCTAGCGCATCATAACTAAATGTCTTACCCACAACCCACTCCATAAAGTGTTTGAGACCAATTTCACAAATTTAAAGTTTGCTCTGTGAATTGGCAAAGTTTAAAAAGCTCAGTGATTAATTAGTATGTAAAAAACCACCAAAATAAAGCCATATCGCCATGCTAAATGGGTGATATGTCAATATTGTGAATAAATAGCGCTAAATTCGGATTCTGAAAAGTGAGAGTTTTTTATCGTTTCGATAAAACCCATTTATGCATGTTTATTTTTTAGTTAATTTGACCAAATTTTAGTTAAAAATTTAATTCTCATAACTTCTAACTACACTTAATAAAATGATAACCCTATGAAATAAAATAAAAATATAAATTTGGCATTAAGTTTGATTATGTCTAAATGTCATTTCAAACAGGAAAGAAAAAAATGAAAAAGTTATTGTTAGTAAGTTCTTTATTTATCGCTACCAGCGCAATGGCTCATAACGATAATGATACAAATATTTCATTCAGCGGTGAGCAATGTGATGTTGAATTTAAAAATGATGTACGCATCACACCAAGCGAGTTAGAAGTATACACAGCCGATAATCGCTCTATGAAAATCATCGATCAGCACACTTTGTATATCGATGGTCAAAGCGTATCGCTTGATGCTTCACAACAGCAAGCAATTGCAGATTACTCAGACAGCTTACGCAGCCAACTTCCTGAAGTAGCAAATATCGCACTTGATGGCGTAAAAATAGCAGGCGTAGCAATTGAAGAAGTGTCAAAAGCCTTCAACATTGACGGCCTAAACGACATTTCAGAATTAATGGACGATATCAGCGTAGAAGTGCAAAACGCCTTCTATCAACAAGGTGCGTTCACAATGGGTCAGCAAAATTTTGAAAAATTTGGTCAAAACTTTGAAGACCAATTCGATGAGCAAATCGAATCAGCAGTTGAATCAGCCATGATGCAATCAATGGGCAGTATTTTGGTCGCGCTAGGCTCTGAACTTTTAGGTTCGGGTGGCGACATGAATGAGTTTGAACAACGTATGGAAAACATGGGCGCACAAATAGAAGCACGCGTTGAAACACAGGCAGCTCAACTTGAAGAGCGTGCAGATGCATTATGCGGCAGCTTTGCTGATATCGCTCATAAAGAGCAAGAGTTAGTGGCGCTAGTACCAGAACTAAAAGAGTATCAACTTTTTATCTTCAAACAAAACGCAGAGTAATGAATTAACATCCCTGAACCAAAACACTTGGTCCTTTCGCGCAGAGCTTGCTCTGCGCTTTTTTATTTTTTGGCCAACACAGTCAGTTGCGATAACGTTTTAATCGCCTGCTCTAAATTTTCAGACCAAGGCAAGCCATAACTTAAGCGAAAACAACTACGGTACTTTTTACCCGCTGAAAATATCAGCCCTGGAGTAATACTGATCCCCGCCTCAAGTGCCAAATGAAATAATTTTACCGCATCATATTGGCTACCAAGATCAACCCAAATAACACAACCCCCTTGCGGGTTACTTATGCGTGCACAACTTGGCATGTGCTGCTGCAAACACCAAATCATACGCTCTTTGTTGGTACTTAAGCGCTGTCTTAGTAAACGAATATTACGATCGTACTCGCCAGTGGCTATAAATTCATACAAGGTCCACTGATTAATAAGTGGCGCAGAGCAACTAAGCGCCCTTTTATAGCGCCTTGCTTGTTCAGCAAACTTACCGGCAATGATCCAACCAATACGGTAACTTGGCGCAGCTGTTTTTGAAAATGACGCGCAGGTGATCACTAAACCCTTTTTTGAATAAGCTTGTGCAGGAGTCGCTCGCTTAGCTGTAAAATGTAGGTCGCCATATACATCATCTTCAATAAGCACGACATCGCGCTGCTCTAACAATGCCACCAATTGTTCACGCTTGGCATCAGGCATAAAGCTGCCAACCGGGTTATTTAATGAGGTAGAAAATACACAGGCTTTTATATCATGCTCATCGAGTGCTTGAGCCAAATCATCTAGCCAAATCCCTTCATCAGGACACAGCGGTACTTCCAGTGCCTTTAAGCCTAAGCTTTCGATTAATTCGATAATGCCAAAATAGCAAGGCGACTCGATAGCAATAACATCTCCGGGTTTAGCGACACACTTAAGGGCTATCGCCAACGCCTCTTGAGCGCCATTGGTGATCACTAATTCATCGCTATCAACCCCAATGCCGAAGTCTAAATAACGATGAATGAGTTGTTTTTTAAGTGGTGCAAAGCCATCCATCGGACCGTAATTAATTGCCGATGCCCCAGCGAGTGTCATTACCCGACGCATGGTTCTTGCCAATGCTTTATCTGTCGGTGCAGCGGCCACAGGATTGGCAATACCAAATGGCACCACATTAGCTTTGTGGATAGCGCTATATACCTGTTCTATTAAGCCTTGTTTGTTGACCGTGGTAGGTTCTCGACTCAGCCTGACTCGCTTTGGCCGCGACTGATTTAATTGTGAAGACTTTAAAAAGTAACCTGACTTTTCTCTGGCTTCAATGAGCCCCTGTCCTTCAAGTAATTGATAAGCTTGTTTTACCGTCGGAATACTAATATTAAGCTTGTCAGCCATTTTTCTGAGTGAAGGTAATTTTTCACCTGGTAATAACGAGCCTTGCAAACAAAGATCTCTAACTAACTGAATAACTTGTTGATATAAGAACTCACTGTTACTACGACTGATTACTTGTGACATAGCCCACCAAACTGTATAGGTTGCATTTCTAGTTTTCTGTATATGTTAAGTATACAGAAGCGATTTAAAATGAACACACTTTCAATTTTTAGGTACTAACTATGAAAAGCGCTGCTCTCTACCTTGCTACAGTACTGATCTGGGGATCGACTTGGCTTGCTATTGAGTTTCAACTGGGTGATGTCGCTGTTGAGGTCTCTTTATTTTATCGCTTTGCCATTGCAGCCATTTTAATGTGGGCCTTTGTGCTCGTAAAAAAACTTCCTATGCAATATTCACTGCGTGATCACGGCTTTTTTGCATTATTAGCTTTATTTAACTTTGGTTTAAATTATTTAGTACTGTATTGGGCGCAGAACTACCTTACCTCAGCAATGGCTTCAATTGCCTTTTCGATGTTGTTATTGATGAACATTATTAACACCCGCTTGTTTTTCGCAAAGCCAATTGCGAAACGAATTTACTTTGGTGCTCTGCTCGGCGTAATGGGTATTGCAAGCTTGTTTTGGCCACAAATTCAGCAATTCGACTTGAGTAATGGTGCGTTGGTCGGGTTACTACTTGCGCTATCTGGGACCTTTGTGGCTTCATTGGGGAATATGGTCAGTGTTCGAAACTCTCAGCGAAACATTGGCGTACTTCAGGGCAATGCCTGGGGTATGTTATACAGCGCTTTAGGCCTAGCAGCGTATGTTTTAGTAAGCGATGTTGAGCTTACATTCAATGCCCCAACCAGTTACTGGGTATCGCTTTTCTATTTAGCTGTGTTTGGTACCGTAATCGCATTTGCTTGTTACTTCGCACTACTTAAAAATATTGGCCCTGAGCGCGCAAGCTACGTAATCGTATTATTCCCACTGGTTGCAGTGGTATTAAGTACCTTATTTGAAGGATTCGAATGGCAAGCGAATACCTTTATGGGCTTTAGCCTAGTGTTATTCGGTAATGCTATCGTGCTAACTCCAACTCGACAAATTAAAGCATTTTTTGCTGCACGTAACCTACAGCAAAAAAGCTCCGTCCCCAGTTAGATGTGGCAAGGTCACCTCTAACACCAAGCGCTGGCAAAATATGCCGGCGCTTTTTTATGGCACATGAAAACGAAGCGCTTGTTTGTGCACCTTAACTTTGGCTGGTGTAAAACCAACGAGCTCTCCATCAGCCTCAATACTAAGCCCTTTGGTGGTTACTTCCGCAGTTGTTAAACAGGTATATTTCAGCCTTTTTAAACTATGATGTTTCACAAGTAGTAAATATAAAAAGCTAATCAGGTTTTTCAACAAACCATCTGCTGGCATGCAGTAACAATCAAGCTGACCATCATTTAACTTTGCCCGAGGAGCAATCTTTAAGCCACCACCAAAGTAATGATGATTGGCAAAAATCGTCGCTAAATTACTGTAGCTAAGTGGTCTACCATTAAATTCCCCCTGAAGTGACCGTGCCTGAAATGAAAATAGCTGCTTGATACCCTGCCAAGTGTAGCCAAACGAGCTAAAACTTCCGGCTTTGTTTAATTGAGTTACCACCTCAGCATCAAAACCTATCCCCGCTACATTGATAAAATAACGCTGATTTATTTGCCCAATATCAATTAGCTCAGTACGGCTATTGAAAACAGCGTCATACCAAGCTTGCTGCTTGCGCGCAAAACCGCGAGCAAAATCATTACCAGTACCTGCAGGAATTAAGGCGATAGAACAATCGCTCGTCATTAATGCATTAACAGCTAAATGTAGCGTCCCATCACCACCAATTACCACAACTTGTGTCTGGCTTTTAGCTAAAAGGGCAATATTAGCGCAATCTTGAAGAAAATTGCCTATGGTTAAATATAACTCAGGCTCAATCTGTCTTTTTTTACATTCTTTTAGTAGCCAATCAACACTATTTTTATGATTTTTTTTGTCACTTGGCTTTATTATTATCAACATTAATGGCACTTCTTTTCTTGCATGGTAAAAACACCACACTCGTTCAAATTATATTAATCTGAATAATTAGTCACTTTCTTACTCTAAAAACGCATAAATCAAAGTAACAACAATTAAAAACCTTTTATTTACTGACACTTCAACACAAAAACAACTGCATAAGCATGCAAATCTCTGCAGATATAAAAACTTAACCCTATGTTAATAAAAGACTTTCGGATTAGAAAAAGTTATCCGGCAGACTCAATTTTTATCGTTTTATTTTTGTTCAGTTTGGTTGCAAAATACTCACGTTTTCAACCAAACACAACCCGGAGCAAAGTAATGAACCCAATTAATACATTAAACCAAAACGCAGCAGCTCATGTTGCCGTAAAACCAACAAACCGCAAAGCAAAAATGTTGGCAAAGCTTAATCGCTACGGCAAAAAGTTAGCACTTGGCGGCGCAGTACAACACAAGTAACCCCCAACCATGGTTACTTTATCGGTGCAGTAAACAACCAACCACTAACGAAGATCCTTCTTTAGCTCCTCCGTTTACTGCCCCAACCCTCTTCTTTTAAGTCAAAAACAGCAAAAAATTAAACCTTTTTACAAAAAACGCCCTTATTACGCTCAAAAAACAAGCAAACAAACTTTTTCCTATTTACACAGCCGATTCAGCTAAGTATTATTCTCGCATCACGACGTGGAGAGATGGCAGAGTGGTCGAATGCACCGGTCTTGAAAACCGGCAGGGGTTTGTAGCCCCTCTAGGGTTCAAATCCCTATCTCTCCACCACTTATTTTTATTTGTTGATTAATTTCAGCAAGTTACAATCAGAATTATGCGTTGGAGAGGTGGCCGAGTGGCCGAAGGCGCTCCCCTGCTAAGGGAGTATAGGGTTTGTAGCTCTATCGAGGGTTCGAATCCCTCCTTCTCCACCATTTTATTATTTAAAACCGCTTTTTAGCGGTTTTTTTATGCCTAAAAAACTTGCACACTTCAGTTAATTTCATGCATGCTAAATGTATATATATTAGTCAAAGTGATTAGTGCTATGCTCCGTTTTGCCTCTTTCGCTGCAGCCTTGTTGCTCAGCTTTTACAGCCAAGCCACGATCTATAAATGCATGATCGATAATGTTGCCACGTTTTCGCAGCAACCATGTGGTAAATATGCCGAAATAGTTAATATCACTCCACCACCCAAAACCAAGCTACCACCAGAAAAAACGCAAGAGACAAATGAGCTAAGTGTTGAAAACTTTCTCAAAACCAAAGAAGCTGATCGCGAAATTGAGCGCTTAAAACTAGAAAGTAAAGAATTACAAAAAAAGCAAAACGAGCGCATAAAAAAAGTGTACGAAATGACCCAAGATGCTGCAAATAGACTAGGTGCAGAATCGATCGATGATGCCATTAAAAAACAAAGTGAGCGCATCAATGCCTACTATAACAGCCAGTTAAGTATCATAAATAAGCAGATTGAAAAACTAGAAGAGAGTAAAAGGCTACTTACAGAGAAGCAAGACTTCTAACTTACCTAAACTGGTCAGACATGCTATAACAGGGTTTATTAAATTATTAAGGCCTTATGTAGCAATGCACATTCATACTTTAGAAGGTTATATTCAAAACATCTATTTGGTTGAATATCCAGACAAACTAATGCTGCTTGATGGCTGTTGCCGTGCCGATGTTGATACCGTGTTTGATTATATCACCGAGCAACTAAAGCGCCCTGTTACCGACCTAAAACTAATTGTAGTTACCCACATGCACCCAGATCATGCCGGTGGTGCGCATGCATTAAGAAAGTTAAGCGGTGGCAAAATAGCCACGTCGAATGCCCCTGGGCAATGGTATAGAGGTATTGATGGCTTCTTAATGCATTTAACCGATATCGCTTTGGCTTGGTGGGTTGCGGGGAGGTTAAATAAAAAACGCCACAACCTTTGGTACAACCGCCATCTCGATGCCGACTATTATCTTGCTACCGATGCAATTTTACCCGGCTTTGATGACTGGCAAGCACTTCACACCCCCGGTCATACCGACCGAGATATCAGCTTATACCATATTCCCAGCGAGAGAATTTACATTGCTGATTTACTGGTAAAAGTAAAAGGGCAGCTCGTGCCACCCTTTCCTGTTTTTTACCCAAAGCTGTATTTAAACTCTTTGTTGATGCTAAAAGCGCTGCAACCAAAACGAATTATGTTTGCCCACAGTAACGAAGTCGGTATTGATGACATCGACTTTGAGCAAATTTTAGCGCTGGTCCCCGAAAAACCAATGACGCACTGGCGCTCTGTCAAAGCAAAAGCTCGACAAGCACTTAACCTAATACCAACTCGCAATAACACTTAATTAAGCGTTTTGTTATAAAGCGCTTTTCACAGTCTTGATAAATGTATCAATATCCTGCTGATCATTATAAATATGAGCAGAGACTCTTAAACCCAAGTGACGCTCATCAACAGCGATATTCGCAGCTTCAAGCGCAGCTTTAACAGCCGCTTGTTGCTCGCCAAAATGCATAATGGCCGTTCCAGAGCATTTGTCAGCCTGTATCGGTGAGCGCATATAATCAGCTAATTGGTCATGAAACTGAGCGAGCATAGCTAAGTTATGAGCGCGTACTTTCTCAATCCCAAGCTCTGCAAAGTAATTAATACTATGGGATGCCAAAATATAAGGTGCAACTGAAGGGGTACCGCCCCAAAAGCGTAGCGCGGTTTGATGATAAGCAAAGTGCTTAATATCAAATTCAAACGGGTTTTGATGTGAAAACCAACCAACGTCTTTTGGCTGACAAAGAGATAGCTGCTTGCTGTTAACCCATAAATAAGCAGCACCAGGCCCACCGCATAGCCATTTTACACTCGAGCCCAGCATAAAATCGGCATCAAGCTTAGTTAAGTCGACCTCTAAAATACCCGCAGACTGCGCAACATCAAGTAAGCTCAATGTGTTGTGTTGTTTCGCGATATTTATAATTTCGTGAATAGGCGCTTGTTGACCCGTGTTTGAATAAACATGGCTAATAAAGACTAAATCAATATCATTTTTCGCTAAATATGACTGCCAAACCTGCGCATCGGTTAGGTCTTCATGCTTATCAATAAACACGATTTCAGTACTTTCCGGTAAGGCTTTTTGCATTGCAAAACCCATACTTGGAAAGTCACTTTCGGCCATCAACACTTTGCAATTTGCTTGTTGAAGTCGCGGGTGCGACATCAAAAGCTTGGTTAAACCGCTCGATAAGTTAACTTGTGGACAAAACAACTCACTGTGCGAGTTAAATAATTTAGCGAGACTACTCGTAAACGCCTCGACACCTTGTAACCACTGTTGCCATGGCTCTTTATTTTCATTTTGCCAAGCGGCAAAAAACTGCTGATGAAAATGCTGCTCAGCAGATTTTAAGGGGCGCCCAACAGAGTGGTTAAGTAAATAGCTGCCTTGTGGAATTACAAAATCGTCTTTATTCATTACTTAATCCACTGTTTTAACTTAGTTAAATCATCGAAACGGGTGCGAATATCATCCCGTTTTGCTGCCGCACGGCGATCACGTAACTGCTCTAATGAGTTAAGTAATACATGTAAAGGCGGTCCACTGGCAGTGACTTTATCCATATGTTGTTGCTGCATTTGCTGTGAAGGCTGCGCAATGTATTTACTAACCAATTGATTATGGTGACCAATCGCAGTATCACCATGCAGTTTGCACACTTGAATAAACAGCTTTAAGTTAGTTTGTAGCCACTCGCTATCGCGCTCAGCTTCTGCTGCTAAAAAGTCATCCATAATACTTGTCATACGCATACTTTCACGCAGAATCTGCTGATCTTCAGGCATCATATACAAGAATTTATCCACCAGCATTTGCGAGTAGCTAGGTTCATTGGCAAAACAAAGACCAAGCAATAAATCGATGACATTAATGCCCGCAAAATCACCGGCATTCGCACCACGATACACCTCTTTACCTACTCGATAAGGCTTGTAATACGGGCGTACACAATAGAAAAAACGGTCTGTATCGAGCTTGTTGTATAACGTATTGTTCGACTCAATTACATCAAGCAGTGCTTGCTTTGCCACGCCAAGTAAATCTGCCGTGATAGGGTGCGATATTCCTAACGGCTGAATTTTTAATAAAGCATCCGCTGCACGCTTATACGCTAAAATGCCCTTAGTATTATAATCAACAAAGATTTTCTCATCTTCAAGGTCAGTAAAGCGCTTATACAAACCATCAACCGCTTTGTTGTGGGTGGTTAAATGCGCCGTTGCAAAACGCGGGGTAACACCAATAGATGCACCGATGTGCATTGCCAATGCAGAGGCCTCAACAAGGGGTGAGCTTGTTTCACGAGAAGGCTCAGTGATCTCATGTCGACGGCATGCCGCCATATACAAGCCAACATTACCTAATAAGTCGAAGGCGTTATCAAACCCTTCATCGGTATTACCCTCTGCAAGTAAAGCACGAATATGCTCATTACCTTCTTGCTCTAATTGACGCTTAAGGTGCTCACCGACACCCTCTACATTCGCTTTATCGTCTTGTTGCCAATATAGTTTTTCTAGTTCGCTATTGATCTCAACAAAACGAGTGCGAAGCCAGCTATCAAATGCCTTGGTGTTCTCAGTCACAGGCTCACTCCAAAATAATTATATTGCGATAATGTTAACAGAGTTCAATGAGTGCTAATCGCCAAAATATAGACTAGAATCCACCTAGATTAGTGAAAATCACTCAAATTAAAATGAAATTAGATAAAAAAGACCAACAATTACTTAATGCTCTACAAGACAATGCAAGAACTTCTGTCTCAGATCTGGCACAGTCTGTTAGCCTGTCAGATACCCCTTGCCTGCGCCGCATTAAAAAGCTCGAATCAGCGAATGTGATCAGTGGTTACCATGCTGCAATTAATCCTAAAGCGGTTAATTTAAACGTGTCTGTGTATGCCTTTGTACGCTTAAACCAAAACTCAGTTGCCGCTGCTGAGCAATTTGAACAACAAGTAGCAAAACTTGAACATGTGCTTGAGTGCTCAGTTATTTCAGGTAGTTATGATTATCTACTCAAGATTGTTGCTACAGATTTAGAAAGCTATGAAAGCTTTGTGAAACATAAATTAGGTAGTATTGATTGTATTGCTAACATCGAGTCGACGGTGGTCTTAAAACAAGCATTCACTAAGCGCCATTTACCGCTAGCTTGACGCAGCTTGCTTGCAAATAAAACATAACTCGATAAGCTAAAAACAGGCTTTAAAAGGACGCTTAAAATATGAAATTCATAAACTTAGTTGCTATCTCTTTGGCCATCAGTGGACTATTTAGCAGCCCATTAATGGCACAGCAGCAAACCTGCCTTTCTCAGCTTGAAGACCAAGCTTTGATGATGAAAAGTAAGCGCGAAGGACTGTTTAGAGAGCCATTACCACGCAGCCATAGCACCTTTAGCTATAATATCGAGCAAGCATTTAGTGACTATTTAACCGCTGCTTACCTTGAAATTAGCAGTGAAAATCCGCGAGCGAACTTACCATGCCCAGTTTATACCGATACCTATCAGCAACTTGTTGCACAAGGTTCTCGACCTGCTAACGCAACAATTGCCGATTTAATTAGCCCATTCGAACTTAAACAGGCCGATAGCCGCAAAGCTGTACTTTTAATCCATGGTTTAACCGACTCTCCATTCACCTACCATGACCTTGCACAGGTGTATTATCAACAAGGTTATACAGTTCGCACAATTTTACTGCCGGGGCATGGTACTGCCGCAGCAGCTTTGCAAGAGGTTGATGCTGATGATTGGCGAAAAGCCAGTGTGTATGCCATTGAGCGCACATTAAAAGACTTTGATCAGGTAATATTAGGGGGCTACTCAACGGGTGCAGCACTGGTTGTTGATTACTTAACTCAAGCTCCTGTTGATAATAAAATTACTGCTGCGATGTTGTTTTCACCAGCAAGTGAGCCACACAATAAAAACGGTTGGTTAGCCAAATGGGTCGATGCAATTCCATTTGTTAATTGGATTGATAAAGACGCGGATCTGGATTTTGCTAAGTATGAGTCGTTTCCATTCAGTGCAGCCTCAGCTAGCCACGAAGCAATGAGCCGTATTAGCCTTGATGAGCTTCGTTATCGTCAACTGCCGAATGTCGCAATATTTAGCACCTTTAGTGATGTTGACACCACAATAGATAATCAAGCGACCTTTAAATTACTAGCTAAACTGCACGACCCAAAAGCGCGTAAAAATAACCAGCTTGATCGGCTAGTTTACTACGGTGACGACGATAATATTCCAGCCAACTTTCCTGCTGATTACCACATAATCCGTGATGACTGCGATACCGATGACTGTAAAAAGATCAAAGGGATGTCACACATTGGTATCGTTAATAAACCCAGTAACCCTTACTATGGCCGTAAAGCTTCGTATCGCAATTGCGGCAGCTACTTAGATGACGATAAACTTTATACAGCCTGCAAATACCAAAAAGACATCGTGATGGGTGAGCGCACAGCCGAAAATTTACAAGCACACAAACCCTTTGCACGACTCACGTTTAACCCTTATTTCGATAAGCTAGCTATGCATATAAACAACTTCATCAAAGATATAGAATCGGCTGCACAATGAGTGAGTTTAGTCACCGCTGGTTTAATCAAATAAGCGAGATTGATGTCGCACTTTGGCAGTCATTTTTTGATGATACACCCTTTACTGATCACGCTTTTTTAGCGGCTCTAGAACAAAGTGGCTGTGTGAGTAAAGAGTCGGGCTGGCAACCCATGCACTTAGCAATTTACCAGCAAGAACAGGTCATAGCCTTACTACCGGGGTATCTAAAACATCATTCTTATGGTGAATATGTATTTGACTGGGCTTGGGCTGAAGCTTATCAACAGCATGGCTTAGAATATTACCCTAAATGGCTGTGTGGCGTACCATTCACGCCTATTGCAGGGCAAAGAGTTAGTATTAACTATGTAGCCCCCGCTGAAGTCTTTGCTTACATTCAGCACATACTCACAGCAACAGCAGCGCAGTTAGGCTGGTCAGGTTGGCATATAAATTTTTGCCACCAGCAACAAGCTACTGCATTAACTAGCGACACCGTAATGCAACGTCATGGCGTGCAGTTTCAGTGGTTTAATGAAGACTATAAATGCTTTGATGATTTTTTAGCTTCACTCACCGCAAGAAAGCGTAAATCGCTCAAAAAAGAACGCGCTAAAATAACTGAACAACAGATAGTCATAGAATGGCTCGAAGGTACTGACATCAGCAAGCAGCACATGCAGCAATTTAGTCATTTTTACCGCCAAACCTATTTGAAGCGCTCAGGTCACAATGGTTATTTGAATACCGCCTTTTTCGAATTATTACAGCAGAGCATGGCCGACAAACTGGTGTTAATGTTCGCTAAGTATCAAGGAGAGGTGATTGCCGCCACACTCAGTTTTAAAGATAAGAATTGTTTATATGGTCGTTACTGGGGAACAAATTATGAGCTTGATAGTTTGCACTTTGAGCTTTGCTACTATCAAGGAATTGAGTACTGCATTGCCAACAAACTTAAACAGTTCCACTCTGGCGCGCAAGGTGAGCATAAAATAAGTCGCGGATTTAAGCCCGTATATACCTATTCACTGCATCATATTCAGCACGGTGATTTTGCAGCAGCCATTAATGATTTTATTCGCAGAGAACGCCAACATATGGCGCTCTATAAAGCACAATGCGAAAGCTTACTGCCGTTTAAACAGCAATAATTGGTTGTTCGCTGGCATTTGCACATCTTCAACAAAGGTTAAGCCTGCTTGCTCTGCAAGTTGGCAAATCGCTTCAAAATCACGAATTGCACTATTAGCATCTTGCTGTTTTAAAAAAGCATCAAACTCAGCATTACTGGCACTGGTATACTTACCTTGATACTTAAATGGCCCATAAATACATAACTTTCCTTTAGGCGCTAAATGCTTTGCTACCCCTTGAAAAAAGCGCTCCACCAGTGGCCAACTAATAATGTGCATCGTATTCGCGGTGAAAATAGCATTCACTTTATCAACTGGCCAAGGATCATTAAGATCGAGTGTGAGTGGTGCATGCAAGTTAGTTAGTGCAGCTTCTTGATGCCATTGTAATATCCCTGGGTGATTAACCTCACGATCACTACAATGCCACTGCAAGTGTGCTAAATGCGTTGCAAAATGCACGCTATGTTGCCCGGTACCTGAGCCAACCTCTAATACATTCGTTACATCAGAAAAGAACTCTTTTAATACCTTTAAAATAGGTGACTTATTGTTTTCACAGGCTTGAGAGAAGGGTTTATCCATACAAATTAATGCACCATGTTTGGTAATTAGTGCACAACAGTAAAGCAAAAATAATCACTAAAGTCGCGGGTAATTTATTAGATAAAAATATAAAAACAACAAATTCAAAAGCTTATGTGTTTTTGTCAATATTGGTACAGCTTATGCTATTTCATAAGTGAATTAATCAATAGGAGCAACATTATGTATATCTCACCCTACACAGCTGTAGATGCAGCACTTGCAGCCAGCGAACGTGCTGAAAGCGAAAAAGCCGCCTTAACTAGTTGTGACGACAGAGCAACCGTTATCGACCTTCTTTCTCAATGTAACAAAGAAAATGTACAGGCGCCGAAAAAACATGAAACAGACCAGATTTTTATTCTCGGCTACAATTAATCACACACAGTTAATCCATTCAGTCTTAGCTTCACTAGATAAGACTTGCACTAAAACCGATTAGCTGTAATGATAACTATTATCATTACAGCTAATCGGTTTTTCTATGCACTCTCACAATGCTATGCTCCAGTATCAGCGGCAAATGAAATGTGTTTGCCAAAGACCAGGGCTACATGCCCCAGCACTTGTTGCTAACTATGTTGAAGCGGGTTTGAACATTGCACGCTATTACGAAAAACATCACAACTTTATTTTGCAAGAGCTGTATCTAAGACGCACCTTTCATGAACTACTTGAAAAGATGTGTGATTCATTAGTGCATAATGCAATTCGTAAACAATGTTTGGCCCAGCTTTATAAACCGCAACTTGCGCTAAAGCGTTACTACAAAACTCATAACTGTATTGAAAAGTATTTCAGTTTGGAGCGAGAAGCGTGCCTTCTCAGCCAAGAATTTAACCCGATTTAGGAGTGTTTATGAGCCAATTTAGAACCGAATCAGATAGCATGGGTGAACTACAAGTCCCTGCCAATGCTTTGTATCAAGCTCAAACGCAACGTGCTATCAATAATTTTAAAATTAGTGGCTTAGCCATGCCTAAGCAATTTATCACCGCCCTTGCCTACATTAAACAAGCTGCCGCGCAAAGCAATGCAGCTTTAGGCCATTTGAGCCAAGGTAAAGCAAAAGCAATTGAGCAAGCATGCCAAGAGATCATCGACGGTAAACATTTTTCAGAGTTTCCGGTTGATGTATTTCAGACCGGCTCAGGTACTAGCTCAAATATGAATGCCAATGAAGTTATTGCAACACTAGCGAGTAAATTTGCTGGCGAAACCATTCACCCCAACGATGATGTGAACATGGGACAAAGCTCAAATGATGTGATCCCTACTGCGATTGCAGTAAGTAGCGCCATTAACATCATTTATGAACTATTTCCTAAACTCGATAAACTCAGTCAAAGCCTTCAAAACAAACAAGCCGAAGTGGGCCATATTGTTAAAACTGGCCGCACTCATTTAATGGATGCAATGCCTGTGAGTTTTGCACAAACATTGGCTGCATGGCAGTTACAAGTGGATCATGCAATGGCTGGGATTCGCCAAGCACTTGAGCGAGTTTGTGAACTTGCGCAAGGTGGCACAGCCGTAGGTACCGGTATTAATGCCGACCCTGCGTTTGCCGGTGAGTTTTGCCAACACTTGAGTGAGAATGTCGGTATTCGCTTTAGCCCAAGCAAAAACTTCTTTTACAACATAGGATCACAAGACGCCATTGTTGCGCTGTCAGGTCAGCTAAAGGTACTTGCCGTAGCACAAATGAAAATAGCCAATGACTTACGCTGGATGAACTCAGGCCCTCTTGCTGGCCTTGGTGAAATTGAGCTTGAGGCTTTACAACCGGGCTCATCAATTATGCCGGGTAAAGTAAATCCAGTGATCCCTGAAGCGGCCGCTATGGTCAGCGCACAAGTAATTGGCAATGACGCGACTATTACAGTGGCTGGTCAAGCGGGTAACTTTGAGCTCAATGTAATGCTACCTGTGATTGCCTTAAACATTTTGCAAAGTATTGAACTGCTGGCGAATAGCAGTGAAGCACTGGCAGATAAAGCGATTGCCAGCTTTAAAGTAAACCAAAGCAATGTTGATAAAGCGCTCGCTAAAAACCCAATTTTGGTTACTGCGCTTAATCCGGTGATCGGCTATAGCAAAGCCGCAAAAATTGCCAAATTAGCTTATCAAGAAGGTCGTCCTATTATTGATGTTGCTGCAGAGCACACTGATATTTCGCGCGAAGAATTGAGTGAATTACTTGACCCTGCCAAACTAACCCAAGGTGGTTTATAGAACTTTTATCTTACTGTAGCTCTGTGAATACAGAGCTACTTACTGAAAGCTAACGTTTTTATTGCTCCACTTTGAGCAATGTGTATGATAGTGAGTACTTATTCAACGATTTTTAGGTATGTTATGCGCTATCCTCTATTGGCAATTTTATTTCCTGTGTTATTAACTGCGTGTTCGGACAATAATGAGCAAGCCGAATCAACGGCAACCAGCAATAAACTTGTCGAGGCGCCAAAAGCCGTTGAAATAAAAAACGCTGAAGAAGTGAGCAAAGCAGCCCCAGATAAAGCCACTATTAGCTCTGCCCACGAACAACTTAAACAGCTAATCGATGATCCAAGCTGTGATAACAGCAGCCAATGTAAAGTATTACCTGTTGGTAGTCGCGCCTGTGGTGGGCCAAGTAGCTTCATTGTTTATTCAAGCAAAACAGCTAACACTGCTGAGGTTGAAAAACTTGCAAAAGACATCACCGCCCTTGAAAAGCAATTTAACGCAGCAAACGACATGATGAGTATTTGTCAGCATCTAACCGCACCGGGTGCGCAGTGTTCTGAGAATACTTGTGTTAGAATCGAAGGCTCAGCGGCAAGTGTATACTAAGGAATAAGCAATAATGGTTCGTTCATCGACTTTTAAGAAACTTTTCATCACCACAACTGTGTTAGCAAGTATTGCTTTAACTGGTTGTGAAACAACAACGTCAGGTAGTTCTGCACGCGTTGATTTAGGTGATTTAAATGATCAGCTGAACGATATCGTTAGTAATAATAGCTGTAATGCAAGCTTTCAATGTAAGGTGTTAGAAGTCGGTGAACGAGCATGTGGTGGCCCAAGTCGCTATGTGGTCTATTCAACGTTAAACACCGCACAAGAACAAGCGGAGCAACTTGCAGAGCGAATTACAGCGGCTGAGAAGTCATCTGAGCAAGCATTAACCGTTAACGATTGCTCGCCAGTCCTGCCGGTACAATCGCTGTGTATTTCACAGCAGTGCCAAGCAATCGAGATTAAGTAAACAATGCAATAAGGCCGGATACTATCACCACGCTGATGATACAAATCCCGGCCTTATAAATGTACTTTACCTGCATTGTATTATGCACCCAGTAAGCGTAAATGTAGCGAACAAAGTAACTTGCTGCAGTGCCAAATAATGCAAAAATAACTAAATACGCAAGTAAAATAATATCCAAAGTCATGTCACTTCTTTAAAACATCTAGTCTCAGTGTAAGGGCTTAAAGAAGTAAAGGCAAAACCTTAGCTTTTTTTACTGTGCGCAATGAGTAGTTCTGCCACACGCTGTTTCACAGCTCGCTTATCATCAGCAGCAACACCAAACCGCTCAGCCAATAAGGCAATTTCTTCATCATTTAAGTTAAACGATAAACGCTGTCTGGTTTTTTTCGACTTAACGTCGAGCTCCAAAATCTTACGGATCATATCTGATGGCGTAAGCTCTTGGTCAATAGCTTGCTTCTTAATTGATTTTTGCACTTCAGAGCTTAAATCAAACGCCATTTGTGTGGCTCTAACTGCTTGTTCCTGACGCTGCCACTTAGCTTTTGCATCACTCACTTGGCATCCCCAGGAAATAAGTCAACAATATCGCTAATTGGTCTGGTTAACGTCAGTGATACCTCTGTTTCACCGCCTTCCCAAATTTCAATATTTAAACTATGCGATTCATCATCAGAGCTTAAACAGATCATTTCACACGGCTCACCGCCCTCGTCTTCATAGCGAGGTAAAGGCTTATTGCGGTAGTCCTTATTATGGAAATAACACACATAAGGTGCTTCTGTTTGTTTGTAGCTCGATGCCAAAAAGTGACTAAAACGTTCTGGGCTATTTTGTACATTAATTGCCGTTAATTCGTCTTCATCAAAAATACGAGCGAACTCATCGAGAGTAAAAATTTCATCAACATCATCGCGTTGAATTTTGATCGCAAAGTGTGCCCACTGTTCACCGTCATCTGACTCGATTTGCAAAAACACCACTTGGCCAGATTCGCTTTCGAGTACCAACTCATACTCTGCACTACGTTGATACTGATACGTTTGCACATCAGTAACTCGCAAAGTCTGTCCTTTTAACCAGCTTGGGTAAGCAAACGAATCAATCACAGTTAACATATCACCAACGAGTAATTGGCTTGGATCAGTAAGCTGACGCTCTGGAGCTTTTTTAGATTTAAAAAAGTTAAACATTGGCTGACTCCTTGTTGAAGTAAAAAAGGTAACCCAGTGCGTGGGTTACCTTTTGTCTTTCCGTTAACTGATTAGCTATTTTGTTTTGCTTTAATACGCGCCAAAATATCCGCGCTTTTCGGGCTCGTATCACCAATACCCGCTTCAGCCATTTTCGCTTTTAAATCATCGCCGTTAGTGTCAGCTTCTAATTGCTTAGCCGCACCTAACTGGTCTTGGCGGTCTTGCTGGCGTTGTTTAATACGCTCTAGAGACTCACGTGCTGATGTCATTGATGAGCTATTCGTATTTAGCGTGCTGTTTACAGCCATTGTTGCTTGCTGCACACTTTCTGTCGTTTTAACCATTGTTAATTGACGTTGGTTTTCTTTAATCGACTTTTCAGCTTCTTTAACTTGCTGCTTTAGTTGCACAATGTGGTTACTAAAACCAGCTAACACTTCTTCGTGCTCTGCTTTTTCAGCTTCAAAATCACCGATTTTTTCAGCAATTTCTAATGCTAGCGCTTCGTTGCCTTTTTCAAGCGCTTGGCCTGCATACGCTTCATGTTCAGCAATTGATGCATCTAGTGCGCTAATTTTACGTTTCGTTTGCATCTCTTTTGCCATTACTTCAGTCAGGCTTTTTTTTGCACGTTGTAAGGCATTTTGTGCATCAGCAATTTCTTGTTCAAAGATACGGATACCGTTTGCATCAACAATTGCTTGTCCAGCTTCACGAGCGCCACCACGTACAGCTGTAAATAGTTTCTTTAAAATACTCATAATCTTAACTCCAGAAATTGCTAATTAATCGTTTAAATAAATGGTCACGGCTTCAAGCGCATCAATCGCATTGTCTGCCAGTGTTACCAACTCATGGGTAATATCATCAAACGATGAATTAACCGATAAGGCGCCAAAAATAGCGTACTTATCATCAATTTTTGCAAATGCGCTTAATGGAATTGGTACATTTAAACGTAGTAACGTTTCGTTTAACTCATTACGCATATCTGCTTGTACTTCGTCTTCAGCAAACAGGTAGCTAATACACAGTAATTGCTCTTCTGTTTGAGTAACAAAGATAGGTAACTCATCATTCCCATCGACGATAACTTGTAACACATCTTGCTCACCTTCGTTGGCAATCAAGAAAGACTCAAAGCTCACACCTTCCGTTTCAAAAGAAGCCAGTTTGATTGATAGTTCATTTAATTCCATGTCTCACCTTTTTACGTTTTGACATATTATGTCTGAGTTAAGATTTGCATAGCCGACATATTATGTCAACTATAAAATATCAATTTTTGTACAATTCGGTTTCAACTTGCCACGCTTGACGGTAATAATCATATAAGGTTCCAGAACCTAATCTATTGACTTCAATCGTGTTTACTTGTTCAAAAAAATGATTCGGAAATACAAAAGAAGCCAATAAATATTCTTTACTTACCCAACGAGATGGCACGGGTAATTCGTTAATTTCACGAATTCGCTGACTTGCTGATTTGCCAGCAGTGGTCGCGATTGTCCAACCCCATTGACCAAACGAAGGAATATTTTGCTGGTATTGCTCAACATAACCAAAACCAGCTGCTTTCATTGTTTTAGCAATACTCAAAAATGCTTTCTTCGCATGATAAGGCGATGTTGATTGCACAGCCACAGCCCCGTCAGGCGCCAATAGCTGACGCACATGATTATAAAAATAATCACTGTACATCTTATTGAGATCAGGGTGATTAGGGTCTGGTAGGTCAATCAAAATAGTGTCAAAACGCTCACCTTTAGCAAGCATTGCTTCGACTTCTAAAAATGCATCTGCAATACGAATATCAGCGCGAGGATCGCTCATAGAGTGATTATTAAGGGTTGTTAAACGTGTTCTGATCTCTTCTGGCGCATCATAGTCACCTACATCATTGCCAAATAAATTTAACAGTTGACCATCTAAATCCACCAAGGTGACATGCTTTACAGGCCACTTCAAAACATCACGAAGTGCCAACCCGTCACCACCGCCGATGATCAGTACACGGTCGTGGCGATTTGAAGCCAACATGGCAGGATAGACAAGCATTGAATGATAAATTTGCTCATCCACACTTGAGAACTGTAAACGGCCATTTAGATAAAGATCAGTAATTGCATTCGGCTGATTGCGACTCAAACGCTCAGTTAACACCAAGTGCTGATACTTAGTTGCTTGCGAGTAGATGACTTTATCTTTGTATAAAACATTACTTAGGTTTTTCATCCAGCTAGTGCCAAGCACAAGCACAAACGCAAAAAACACCAACAACAGTCCATGACAAATTAACAGTAGCTTAGCGAAGCGAACATGTTGATGATAGCGCCATAAGAACACGAGACCGGCAATAATATTAAATAATGCCGTCCAAGCTGCTGCTTGCATAATTGGCATCGCGAGCATAATACTCACCCAAATAGCAGCACCGACACCGGCACCAATATAATCTGCCCCGTAAATGGTACCCGCATTGTTTTCTAAAAAGCGCCCGTAGACTTGCTGACGAATACGCGCAATTAGCGGGATCTCCATACCGATTAATAGCCCAAGTAATAGACCAAACACATAGGGCAAGAAACGCGACCACTCTTGCAGCTTTTCAAACACGTAGCCGTTAAGTACGGTATCTGGAGGCAGGTTAAAAATTTCAGAGAAGATATGTGGTAATGAATAACTCACAGCGATAACACTCGCAATCGCTAAAATACAGCCCATGCCGACCAAAGCAATAATGCTCTCAAGCCAAGCAAAAGCAGTAAATGCATCTTTAAACCAACGCGCTAAAAATGCACCGATACCCATAGCGACAATCATGGTGCCAATCATGGCATAAATGGCACTCTCGACCGAGCCTAAGACACGACCTGCATAATGAGATAGAAGGTATTCATAAATAAGGCCGCACCCAGCGAGTACGGCCATAACAGTTATTAATAGGAAATCATGCCCAAGTAGATTTGCTCTACTTGGGGCGCTTGTTGTAGTAGACACTAATTAGGCACCTAACAAGGTTGCCATAGTCGAACCAATCGCAAATGAAACCGCTGCTGAAATAGCGGCTACACCTACGTTCTTCTGACGGTTCACTTCGTCTGAAATATCACATCCAGATAGGATGATTTTGATAGTCACTAAGTGTAGTAAAATGAAGGCAACTAAACTTACCGCTGCACTTAATGCCCAGTAACCTAAACTAGCTAAAATATTGTCAGCCGCATAAGGAGCAATACCTGATGCAGCAGTTAATGCCAATGCACTTCCCACTAAAAAGCCAGCATAACGAATACCTACCGCTAAGTTACCGTCAATAACCGCCTGTTGTAAGCAGTCACCACTGCGATTAGTGCGCTTGAATAACTGCACTCGATATTGGCTGATCAGTAGCATCGCAATGCTGCCAATTGCAAAGGCCGCGATCACGATTGGAATACCATGCCAGCCTTCGGTTGCCACCCAAAATAAAGCTGAGCGAATCACAATAGCGACACTCACTACATGACCAAAATCAATCAGTGCCGCAGTTGCGTTACCTTTTACGATTTCGTCATGCAGACTCACTTTACGAAGCGCTACCTTGTCTTGGAAGAAATGACCAAGCTTAATAAGCACAATTGCCATCACACCATAACCTAGCATTTGTAATGCTTCTTGTTGCAAGGTCGGTGCAAATGAGCCGCTGCTTACACCACTAAGAACAATTGCAAGTGCCACAAGCCCCGCAGCAAAGCTAATACCAAAAGCAAAATTGTCACGCTCAGTTATTTCATCATTAGCGTGCAAGTTAGACACCCAGCCTTTGATAAATTTTAGGCTGACAAATAAAGCGATAATGATTGCAAAGTCGATTGCTAAAGCTTGCAACGACCAAGTTGTTATTCCATTAAATTCATACATATGTTGTAACTCCGGTGGTTATTCTTTTCACTACTTACCGCGGCTAATGCCACGTGATGTTCTGCTCGAGCTGTTGCGTAATGACCCAGAGCTTTTACTGTAACTACTGCTAGAAGCATAGCTACTACGTGTGCGTGGCGGCGTATAGCTGCTACGGCTTAATCCAGATGCACCACTGCGCTTAGTGGCATACGGACTAGTGAATTGTTTACCTTGGCGTTGATAAGACTGACGAGTTCGCGTCTCTACAGTCTGTTGTGCTTTAATCTGTTTTGGACTCGAATAACGGTAACGGCCATAGTCATTGTAATAACTGTACTTTCTATGACGGCTCCAGCGACCATATTCAACTCGGTCAAATACATCACCCAACATGCGATACATTCCATACCAAACCCAAAAGCTGGTACCGCTGCTATTTGTTTGCCACTGCCCATAGTTAGGGTTGCCAACTAATTGGTTACCAACGCTTTCACCTTCAGCTGCTTCACTAATTGCACCAACCCGCGCTAGTGAGCCCTGCGACATATCGGCAAGCATATTAATAGGATCAGTCAGCGCATCCTGAAATAAAGATGGCTTGGCAGCATCACGAATAAGATCAAGTTGATGAAGGGTATCTTCATAAGGGGGTATTAGATAAGTAGACTTAACATCTGCTAAACGTTGTTTAAGACCTGTATAGATAGCCCCTTCACGAGTGGCATCAAGACTAATTACTCGCGCGATCTCAGAAAGTTGCGGCTGCTGCTCAGCAAGCACCTGTCCGTATTGTTTAAGTATCGTCGCATTACGCAAAGAGCCATTATCAAGCGCTGTACCAAGCTGATTTAATTCAACCTCAGCTTTTTCTATGGATTGTTGTATTGTTTGTTTAAGCTGCTCTTCTTTCGACTCACAGCCCATAAGCAAGCTTACCAAACAAAACAGGCTAATAAGTTTCCAAGCTTTTATTTGAGACATTCATGTCACCTGATTGTGGTTTAAAAACGCAAATAGTTTTACATAGCTCAGGTACTAAACCAAGATTAAAATTGCAACAAAGGGTAAATTGGGTCGTGAATTGCTAGTTAGAAAGGGGAAAGTTTAAAGCCTGGCGTAGGTTGGGTAGAGCGAAGCGAAACCCAACACAGAGCTATCAGCTTTCAGCCTTCAGCGATCAGCCGCGCGGTGGAGATGTTTGGTGCTGCGCCTTCCTCTAACGAAGGCTCTAGGTTCTAGGCAAAGTGTACTTGTAGGTATGGCTTTAGCCGTGAATGTGTTTGTTCTGGTCTGAATTCGGCACTGAAGTGCCTCCTACGGGGGTTGTTGCTGAAGGTGACTCTGTACTAAACAACCACACAGTTCAACTTTACCCTTGCTAACTTGTAACTAGCTAACTCGTGTTGGGTTT